>NZ_DASUBE010000006.1:0-30634 GCF_035763405.1 Edaphobacter sp. | reverse complement strand
CGCCCCTGTTCGATGTCGGCGATCAGCAGATGGCTGGTGTCGAGCGCGGCAAGCAGTTGCTGCGTAGGATTGCTCTGCCAGGCCATCAACATCCACAAAGCGCCGGGGTGTGCGCGCTCCAGCGCCTTTTGCACACGCTTGGCTGCTTCGCTTACGGGCACATCGCCCGCATTGCCTCCCTCCTGAAAGACCTCCATGTCGTAGATCGAGGTGTCACCAAAAAGCTCGTGTTGATGCAGGTAGAACGACTCAGACAGCTTCTCGAACTGCGGGTCGCGCGGGTCGAGCCATCCGGGTCGTGTGAACCCATTCCACTCACCCTGCGTCACGACATGAGCACCCGGATGCATCTTCGCAAAATCAGCCGGAACAATGCCGTAATATCCCGGCAGTACCGGCGTAATACCCAAACTGCGGAGCATCGCAATCAACTTCTGTGCGGAGTGCGCACGCTTCTTCAGCAACTCCATGGAGATGGGTTCGTCAAAGCAGCACATGTTCCCCATCAACTGCCAGTTCTGATGCGCAGGCTGTGTAATCCACTGCCGGATGGCCTCGTCCGAGTAACCCGCGTCGCGAAAGGTCTGATAGAGCACAAGGTCTGTCCCGCGCTCTATCAGCACAGCGTTCGTTCCGCTCATCGCTAGAATATCGATCTCGCGCTGCCATCGCTTCTCACCCCAATACGGCGCGGAATACCCATCCACGTTTTCGTTCAACGCATAGCGCCACTTGTACAATGCAGGCTTTTCTATCATCTGCTCCGGCGCGGGAAGTACGGTCCCTGCACTGCCGAGCTGCAACCCATTCGTCGAAACCTGCATGTGCGCGACATACTTCAGATACCAGTTCACGCCGTAGAGCAGTGTAGGCACAGTGCCTGCTTCAACGCGAATGTGCCCGGCCTTGCCGCTGATGCGGAACGAGTCTCGGCCGTTCGCATGTCGCACAATCGCCAGATCGAACTGCGGGGCAAGCTGTGGCATCAGCCTCGTGAGCACAGCTTGGGCGGGGGCAACATCAGGCTGCGCAACCCCGGCTGCGTCGAAAACGAGAACGCTACATAAAAACACCCACAAAAGCGTGCGCCGAAAAATCATGGCACCACTCTACCTGCTAGCTCAGTCGCCGCGCCAGAGAATTGAGCTATTCTCCGTAAGGCACCCAGATGTTTTTAATCTGAGTAGCGTGCTGCATAAAGTAGCGGCCCTCGGCCTGCGCCGGATCGAACCAGTCGATGTCATATTTATCATTGGTCCAGACCTGCTTCAGGTTGCCTATCGACGCAGCCTTCACCATCGTCGCGTCAGCCGCATTCCGGAAGCACCAGATGGCATCCACGTCGTCGTGTTCGGCCAGCGTCTTCGCCAACTCCTCCGGACGCCCGGCAACGATGTTGACCACGCCGCCTGGCAGGTCGCTGGTATCGAAGATCTGATACAGATCACCCATGATGGTTGCGTACTTCTCCGACGGAACCGCGACCACAGTATTGCCCGCCGCAACCGCAGGCAGCACCAGCGAGAGGAACGACAGCATCGGTGCCTCCTCAGGGCAGATGATCCCAACCACGCCAATCGCCTCGTTCATGGCCAGCGTGACGTTGCGCATGGGCGGGTTGTGTACCGCGCCATCGTATTTGTCGGCCCAGGCCGCATAGGTAAAGATGCGCTCAATGCTATAGGCCACCTCTCGCGCGGCCAGCTCTTCTCCCACAAATTGCATAAGACGAGCGGTGATCTCCGCGCGCCGCTGGGCCATATTTTCGGCGAGGTAGTAGAGCACCTGCGCGCGCGTGTGCGCCGGGGTCTTCGCCCACTTCTCCGCCTTATGCGCAGCCTCGACCGCGTTGCGGATGTCTTTACGATTGCCCAGCGGCGCTTCGCCAATCAGCCTGCCGTCGTGCGAATGAACCGGGAAACTGTAGCCAGAATCAGGCCGCGCCTGCTTGCCTCCGATGTACTGCTTCACCGTTCGGTCAATCGACATCGAAACACTTGCGGCCTGCCCGTTGATTCCGGAGGAGACCGTAACCGCCCGCTTCTTTTGCGGGCTACGATGCAGCCACGTTGGCTCGAGATACTCGTACATCCCTTCGCGTCCGCCCTCGCGTCCGTAGCCGCTCTCGCGATAGCCGCCAAAGCCGCACGAGGCGTCGAAGAGATTTGTGCTGTTGACCCACACCACGCCCGCTTTCACCTGCGAAGCGACATCGAGCGCCACGTTGATGCTCTCGCTCCAGATAGAAGCTGCAAGCCCATATGTCGTGTTGTTGGCCAACTCGACCGCCTCACTCGGCGTGCGGAACGTCATCGACGCAAGCACGGGACCGAATATCTCCTCCTGTGCGACCATCGCTGTTGGATGAACGCCGGTCAACAGCGTGGGCGGATAGAACAGCCCCTTACCGGGCATCGTCATCTCCGGCTGCCAGCAGTTTGCGCCCTCGGCAACGCCCTGATCTACAAGCGAACGAATGCGCTCCAACTGCACCGGCGCAACAATCGCACCTATGTCGATCGACTTATCAAGCGGCGAGCCGACACGCAGCGTCTTCATCCGCGCGCGTATCTTTTCGTACAGCGTCTCCGCAATGCGCTCCTGCACCAGCAGGCGCGATCCTGCGCAGCAGACCTGTCCCTGGTTGAGCCAGATGCCATCGACCAGGCCTTCCACGGCGGAGTCCAGGTCAGCGTCGTCGAAGACGATGAACGGTGACTTGCCGCCAAGTTCCAGCGACAACTTCTTGGTCGAACTCGCCGTGGCCTTACGGATGATGCGTCCCACCTCCGTCGAACCGGTGAAGGCGATCTTGTCGATACCATCGTGCGCGGTTATCAGCGCGCCCACGCGACCATCGCCGTTGATGACGTTGAGCACGCCCGGCGGCAAGCCAATCTCCATTGCAAGCTCGGCCATCGCCAGCGCCGTCAGCGGCGTGTACTCCGCCGGCTTGATGATGACTGTGTTTCCAGCGGCAAGCGCAGGTGCGACCTTCCACGCAAACATCAGCAGCGGAAAGTTCCACGGAATAATCTGTCCCACCACGCCGCAGGCCGCGTAGCCGGGGAACTCGCGATCGAGCAGTTGCGCCCATCCAGCATGGTGATAGAAGTGCCGCGCGACCAACGGAATATCGAGGTCGCGGCTCTCGCGAATCGGCTTGCCGTTGTCCATGGTCTCCAGTACCGCAAGCCTGCGCGAGTGCTTCTGCACCTGCCGCGCCAGCGCATAGAGATAGCGCGCACGCTCGTGCCCGCTGAGCGCCTGCCACACTGGTAATGCCTTCCGCGCTGCCGCAACCGCCGCATCCACATCGGCGACATCGGCCTGAGCGACGTCGGCAATCTTGTCGTCGCTCGCTGGATTGCTCGTGACGAAGTACTCGCCCGATGCGGGCTTGTGCCACTGGCCATCTATGTAGTGTCCAAAACGCCGCTCGTGCATGTCGAGCCAGCGGTTCGTCTCCTTCGGGTCCTCCGGGGCAACGCCGTAGTCCATCGCGTAGAACTGTTCCACAACTGAGTTGCCCACGAGGGCCTCCTTATGCAATCGGGTGACGGTAGGCGGCGGAGTAACGGCCGGTAAGATAGTGCTCCAGTTGGCGTTCAATGTCTGCGAGCATACTGCTGGCCCCGAAGCGGAAGAGCGACGGCTCCAGCCACGGCCTGCCCAGTTCGTCCTTCATCACATAGAGCCACGTCAGCGCCTGCTTCGCGGTCTTGATTCCTCCAGCTGGCTTGAAGCCGACGGCAAAACCGGTGCGCTCGGCATACTCGCGAATCGCCCGCACCATCACCAGCGACACCGGAATGGTTGCGTTGACGGCCTCCTTGCCAGTCGAAGTCTTAATAAAGTCCGCGCCGGCCATCATGGCCACCACGCTGGCGCGCGCAACATTACGCAGCGTCAGCAGGTCTCCTGTTCCGAGAATCGCCTTCATGTGCGCATCGCCACAGGCATCCTTGAACGCCGCGACCTCATCGTAGAGCGCCTGCCACTCGCCGTTGAAGACATGCGCGCGTGTGATAACGATGTCGATCTCCTGCGCTCCCGCTTCGACCGAGCGGCGGATCTCCTGCACGCGCTCGGCCAGCGGCGACAGTCCCGCCGGAAAGCCCGTCGATACGGCGGCCACAGGAATGTTCGTTCCTTCAAGTGCCTTCACCGCCGTCTCGACAAAGGCGTGATACACGCACACCGCGCCGGTGGTGAGGTTCAGGTCCTCGATGCCGAGGCCCCTGACGATGTGTTCCTGCAAAGGGTGCCGCGCCTTGGCGCAGAGCCGCCTGACGCGCTCAGCACTGTCATCGCCGCTCAACGTCGTCAGGTCCATGCACGCGATGGCGCGCACGAGCCACGCGGCCTGCCACTGTTTTTTCACAGAACGTCGCGTATCAATCGTCGCGGCGCGCCGCTCCACCGCGCTCGTATTAACGCGAACCTCCTCGACCCACTCCAGGTTGAGCGGAATCCGCCGGTTCGGCTCAAGCAGTCGCCCGTTCAGCTCGACCGCAATGAGAGCAGGAGCGCCGAGGGAATGTTGTTCCTGCTGATTGACCACCATGCCATGCCTCCACCCTGTTGTCTGATAGCGCAGCCCGAGAACATCATAGAGCCTCCCGGTATGGCCGCGAAAGCAATCGCAAGCGACTCCGGCCAGGCCAACGACACCTCGCGTTTCCCGCAACTTCCCGCAAACTGCGAGTCCACATAGGCGCGTGCAATCAGCACCAGCACGAGTACATACACCGTCCAGCACCGCCAGAAAAGGTTGATCTTATCGGCGAGCGGAGGATCGACAGGAACGCATCCGGCCCTCCGCTGAAGCTGCCCATCGTGAGGGCAGGCAGCAGTGCAATCAGAAAGATGTCGCGAGCGTAGCGAAGGTCTCGACGAGATGTTCAAAGAATGTGCAATCGGTGCCTGCCATCTGCCCTCCCAACGATACCTTTCCTATCTATATCAAAATGCGTCTCTTGACCCATGAGTTCAAAAAGCGCAGCCGGAAGGATTGCGTTTTGTCCCCATGGAGTAAATTCCCGATTCGATATTATTTTTCTATTGACAGAGCTTAAATGCGACGCTCATAATCACGCCATTCCCTCGATCTGGTTGGGCCACCACCAAACCCCTCGGGGCCGAGCCGGACGGGAGCGAACAAGGAAATACGACGGTCACGCAACCATCTGTGTCGAACGGCTGCTACGGCAAGTGCCGAAATCAGTCACAAAATCTCACAGACGCAACTAGCTTCACTTGATCGAGGTCATCATGGATTTCAAAAGAAACATACTCCGCTTCAATCATTGCTCCAGGCTGTGCAAGGCGTTCTTCGCGTGTGCACTCGCAGTGCTGCTGGTGATGCCCGCCGCGTTGAAGGCCCAGACTGCCGGCGAAGGCACCATCGCCGGCACCGTCACGGACGACACCGGTGCCGTCATTCCCAACGCCGTCGTCATCGCAACCAACAACGCCACCAATATAGCCACTAAGCGCACCTCGTCCTCGGCGGGTTTGTATACCATCGCTCCCCTGCCGCCGGGAACCTATACCCTGCGCGTGGAAGCGCCGGGATTCAAATCTCTGGTGCAGAACAACCTTTCCGTCAACGCACTGGCCACCCTCACGGTAAACGCCGTGCTGAACCTCGGCGAAGCCACCGAAGTCGTCAGCGTCACCGCCGCGCCGCCACAGCTCGATACAGCAACGGCCACTCTGGGTACGGTGATGGAGAACGAGACCTACTCCAACCTGCCCCTACAGATGAACAACGCGCAACGTGACCCGACAGCTTTTGGCACCTTGTCGCCAGGCACGCAGGGGGGCTCGCGCGTGCCCATCGTCGGCGGCACCGGCAACTATCTCGGACAGCTCTATCTCGACGGCCTTCCAGCCGAAACCATCAGTCAGCAGGGCGACAACCGCCTCGTCTCGCAGGGCGTCAGCGTCGATGCCGTAGACCAGTTCCAGATCGTCACCAGCACGCCGCCAGCCGAGTATCAGGGTGCGGGCTCCATGAACTTCACCATGAAGTCCGGTGGTACCAAATTCCATGGCCAGGTCTCGGACTTCGTGCGCAATACCGTCTTCGACGCCTGGTGCTTTACCTGCAAAGGCGCCACCGTCACCAACGCTCAGGGGCAGAAGGTTGCGGCGCCGAAACCGTACGAGCACCAGAACGAACTCTCTATGTCCGTCGGCGGCTTCGTGCCCTACACTCACAAGAAGCTCTTCTTCTTCACCGCATACGACCGCTTCCACGACCGCTACTACGTCTCGCCGTCGCTCTACACCATTCCCACCACGCTGATGCGGACCGGCGATTTCACCGAACTGGCAGATGCCAACAACACAGCCTTCCTCTTCGACCCGACGACAAACAGTTGCGTCGGCAGTGTCTGCTCGCGGAAACCGTTCCAGGGCATGAAGAACGGCGTGCCCACCAACAACGTCATTCCGGCCAGCTACCTCTCACCCATTGCGCAGAAGATGCAGTCGTTCCTGCCTGCTCCCACCTCGTCCGGCACGACGAATAACTACTTTGGCAGCATTGCCAAGGGGTTCGACAACTGGGTGCTTGACGCCCGCGTGGACTATGACCTGAGCGCGAAGCAGCGGCTCTCCGGTGTCATGGCCATGGGCACCGTGAACTACTACAACAACTACGGCAGCCCCTACCTTCCGCTACCCTATACAGGCGGCGACCTGGCGAACATCTATCCGAAAGTCTTCGATGTCGAGGACACCTACAGCTTCAACGAAAAGATCACCAACCAGTTCAAGTACGGCTTTACCCGCTTCTTCCAGAACATCCACAACTCCACGCAGGGCGTAACGAAGTGGGCCGCACCCACCATGGGCATCACCAACCTGCCGCAGGGCCAGGCGGGTGAAGAGTTCCCCGGCGCTGCGTTCGCTACAACCCCCGCGTTCGGCTCCGTGCAGACAGGCTGGACCGGCAACGGCAACTCTGTTTCCACCCAGCTCACCACGCCCAACAACTACACTCTCGTCGATAACCTGCAATGGCTCAAAGGCAGGCATGCCCTGACCTTCGGTATCTCCATTCAGTGGCAGCAGATTAATAACTCCAACCCCGCTACTTACACCGGCGTGCTCCCGCTCTCCTATAACGCCTACTCAACAGCCAACTACGCTGCGAACTCCAATGCGTTAACCCTGGGGACTGCTGCGAATTCTAAGACGGGCGCTCCTGCTGTGCTGTCAGGTTATTCCTATGCCAGCTATTTGTTGGGCGCAATCGGCGGGACACCGTCCATCGGCCTGCAACCGGTCAGCGAACTCGGCGGCCGCTACCGGCCTATCTCTCCCTATGTGCAGGACAGCTTCAAAGTCACGTCGAAGCTGACCCTCGATCTCGGCCTGCGCTGGGACTACTTCCCGCCCTACCACGAGGTCAACGACCACTGGACGTTCCTCAACCCGAACCTGACCAACGCCATCACCGGCACGCCAGGCATGTTGCAGTTTGCCGGCAACCATGGCGGTCCGGGCGTAAGCTGCGGCTGCAGAACGCCAGTCAACACCTACTGGAAGAACTGGGGACCGCGCGTTGGCCTTGCCTACTCGGTGGATGACAAGACCGTCTTCCACGCCGGCTTTGGCACCGTCTACTCTGAAGCAGGCGGCGTAGGCGGACGCGGCGGCGCTTTCAACGGTACCGGACAAACCGGCTTCAACATGACCGCCAGCGGCCCGGCCGAAGTCACCAGCGGCCTAGGCGCGGGTCCGTCCTTCTTCCTGAACAACGGCGCTTACTTCACCTCTGCGGGCCTGGGCAACACCGATCTCTTCGGCAAAGGCTATACCTATCCAACGGCTCCGACCCCCAATGTTGCCGCACAGGTGCTGAACACCGGCAACTATCTGAGCAGCGGGACCAAAATTCAAACAGCCAATGGTGTAGCGTATGCCGACCCATACGTCTCAGGTCGCGCGCCGCAATTCAACTTCTACAACGCAGGCATTCAACGTGCGATCACGCCGGATCTGACCATTGCCGTCAACTACGTCGGCAACCAGAGCCACTTCCTCATCAACTCCACCAACAGCGGCACCGGAACCGCACGCGGCTACTGGTCGAATCAGCTCAATCCCAAATACCTTGCAGGCCTCGGCGGGGTTCTTGACTCGACCGGAAAACTTCCCATCCTCACCGCCGCCGCGACTCCGGCAAATGTAAACATCGCAAAGGCGGCGATGCCCGGTATTAATATCCCTAGCCTCTATCAGGCGGCGGCGGCAGCCAATCCCACAAGCTCCGTCGTCACCATCGCTCACGGACTGGTTGCCTTCCCGCAGTACAGCGGCGTAAGCGACACCTGGGGTAGTAACGTCGGAAACTTCAGCTACAACTCGCTCCAGATTTCGCTGATCCAGCGCATGAAGGACGGGCTAACGTTCAACGTGAACTACACCTACTCCAAGAACATTGGCGACGACGGCCCATTCAGGACTGGCTTCGACATTCCAGCGGCTGCCGTCTCCAACGGCGGGACAAAGAACTGGAAGCAGAACCGCATTGATCGCTCCTGGTCCGCTATCTCGTCTCCACAGTCGCTTCATGCCTTCGGCGTCTACAAACTGCCGTTCGGCAAAGGGCACCTGGGAAACAACTCCTGGCTGGTGCGTAACCTGGCCGGTGGATGGCAGCTCTCAGGCATCTACACCTACTCTTCCGGCACACCCATGCTGGTTACATCCACCGGATGCACCGGAACGAACTCCCCCGGCCAGGGCCAGTGCATGCCTGACCTCAACCCCAGTTTCACAGGCCACAACGCCCGCATTCACGGCAGCTATGGCAGCGGACCGGGCGGCATCACCAAGGCGAACCTTGGCAACATCGCTTATGTAGACACCGCCGCCTTTTCCGCGGCGACCGATATTTCTACTGCGCCGTATACCTGCAATACAGCAAATCCTCCGGTGTGCACGCACCTCCAGCAACTGCTGATCGGCAATGCGCCGCGCACCCGGGCATACAACCTCAACAACCCCGGCACCCAGAACTTCGACGCAGCCGTACGGCGCAGGTTCTTCCTGCCATGGGAGGGCGTGACGCTCGAGTTCGAAGCCGACTGCCTCAACGTCTGGAACAAAGTTGAGTTCCGGGGTCCAAGCGCGACCTGGGGGGGAAGCTCCTTCGGACAGATCAGCGGCGTCTCCAACTCACCGCGCGACTTCCAGTTCGCCGGCCACTTCAACTTCTAACGGTAGTCCTCCTACAACGGCGAGAGAGACCTGACAGGCTCTCTCGCCATTTTTTTGCGCCGCACATCATGCAGTAACAACCGCAGCCTGCTTCAGAAAATCCGGATCAATCTCCACGCCGAAGCCCGGACCTGTCGGGACTTTGATGACCCCATCGCTGTCGCTGCGCAAAGTCGAAGTCGCGCAATGATACGGCAGCTCGTCGTTGAACTCCTTGAACTCGTGGTACGGCCCCGAGTTCGGAATCGCCGTGACGAAATGCATCATGTACACATAGCCCAGCCCAGTCGATGAGATGTGAGGAATGCACTGCTTGCCGAACGCATTCGCCATCCGCGCCACCTGCATACAGCGCACCATGCCGCCGAAGTAGAACATGTCCTGCTGCACAATCGACAGGCCTCCGTTGGCCACCAGCCAGCGGAAGTTATGCGTGCTCGGCTCCTGCTCGCCACCGGCGATCGGAATCTCCAGTGCGTCGGCAACCTGCTTCGTCTCCTCGTACCAATCGAACGGCACCGGCTCCTCAAAGAAGGCGTACTTATACTCCTGCATCAGTCTGCCAATGCGAATCGCTTCGGCAACATTGTACGAACCATTGGCGTCAGCCGAGATAATCATCTCGTCGCCGAACGTCTTGCGCACCAGCGGTATCAGCTTCTCGCTGCGACCCACCGGCGTCTCAACATGGCTCATGCGCCCGCCCAGCTTGAACTTGATCGCCTTCGCCTTCGAGACAGCCACCTCCTGCTTCAAATGCTCAACCGTCTCTTCCGCCGAGATGCCGCGCTCGCCGTTGGCCTGATACACCGAGATGCTATGGTTGTAGATCTTATCGCTGATCAGCAGCCCCATCGGCAGCTTCGCCATCTTGCCGAACATGTCGAGAATGGCAAACTCAATCGTCGCAATCGGCACCCAGATGGCCAACCCCTGCGCCTTGTAGTTGTTGTGATAAACAGTGGACTCCGGAATCAACCACTCCAGATCGCGCGCATCCTTGCCCACAAAAAACGGGGCAATATGTTTCACGAAGAGAGGATAGAGCACCTCCATCTGCGCGGCATTCGAAACCGAGATACCCTCGTGGCCGTCCTTTGACCGCACCCGGCAGGTGTACTGCTTCCTGTTCAAGAGCAGCTCAACACTCTCAATCATCACTGGGTCAGGAAACAGGTGACGTTTAAAGACTGGCTCCTTCAGAATCGCATCCAGCTTCGCATAGCGTTCCTCCAGCGTTCCCGGCAATCCATGCCTCGGCGCATTCAAAAACTGTCCGCTGGATGCAAACGGAAACGCGGCTGCCGCACTCCCCGAGAGCGCGGCAGCCAGAAAATTGCGGCGGTTTGTCTTCATGCTATATTCCCCCGCAACCACTATAAGAGAAACCAGTCTCTCCCACGATCAAAACTCAAACCGTGCGCCCAACTGTAGGAAGCGCGGGTTGTATTGACTCCCGGCCCTACCGAACGTGGAACTCGTCAGGCTGGAGCTAATGCCTCCCAGGCTCGCGCGATTGAACAGGTTGTAAACCTCAAGCCGCAGTTGTAGCGTGGCCCGTTCGTAGATATGCGTGTTCTTCAGCAGCGCAAAGTCCGTGTTCGCATAGCCCGGATTGCGATAACCGTTCATCACCTCGTTGCCCTCGCCCGGCAGCGTCGTTGGCGCCGTGAAGTCCTTGGCCAGGAACACACCGCTGGTGCCGCGCCCCAATTGCGCGTTTCTGCTCGTGGGGATCTTGTAGCCATAACTCGGAATATTCGGCAGGTCACTATTGATGCCGTCCGCGTTGTAGTCGCCACCCTTGGAATACGCGGCAGTCTGTAGCACGGTAAACGGCGTGCCGCTCTGCAGGATCGTCGTCGCGCTCGGCCTCCAGCCGTTCATCACCGTGCGCAGAAACCGTGGGCCGGCATTCACATGCGGCAGCTCATACGACACCGCCATCGACAGCCGGTTCGGCACGTCCCAGTTCGAGTGCGCCCAGTACTGCTTATAGTTCAGCGTATTGGATTGCACCGTAGGATACGTCGCCGCATCGTCATACGAGCTCGACCGCGTATACGACGCATCGATAAACCCACGCTGGAGGAAGCGGCCCTTCACCTCCGCGATAAAGGCGTTGTATGTCGAAGTAGGTCCGTTCACCGTGTAACGAATCGAACCAAAGTTCGGATTCAGCCTCACAAACTTTCCTTTATTGACAATCAAACTACCCGGGAAGTTATTGATGTCCACCCCGTAGTATGCGTTGGTCGTATGACCGGCAAAGTCTGTAAACAGGTTGTTTGAGTGCGACCCAGAATAGCCCGCCGCAACCGAAAGGTTCCGCCCCAGGCCGCGCTCCAGCGTCACCGTGTAATTGAACGTGTTCGTCGCCTTCAGGTTTGGATCGTTGCCCGCAATATTCGACTGGATCCCCGTAATTCCACCGCTCGGATTCAAACCCGTAGCTGGAATCGTAGGATACGTAAAGCCGAACGGATAGGTATCACTCGTTCCAACGCTGTACACAGGTGCCGGCCCGCTCGTGTTCGTCTGAAATGTCACCGTCACCGGCGACGGAGGATTGCCGAATTCATTCTGCACATTCCCCAGCGTCACCCAGTCGTGATACATGCCAAATCCGCCGCGCACCAGCCACTTGCCCTGCCCGGTCGGGTCCCATGCAGCGCCTACGCGCGGGCTCCATGCCTTGATCGATTGATTGAACGCATGAGGAACCTGCTTCACAACGCCGTTGGCCACCTTCTCATCAATCGTGCTCCCAGTACCGTAGAAGAAGTTCGCCTCTACCGAACCATTCTCCGGACTGGGATTGCCGAAGTCATCCCAGCGCACACCATACGTCAGCGTCAGGCTCTTGTTCATCTTCCACGTGTCCTGCGCGTACAAGCCTGTCATGTTGCCCGTGAATTGAAAACTTCCGCCAAGCAGACCCGCGGGCTTGCCCGTAAGCAGGTTGTAGGAAACCCCTGACTCCGTGTAGACATTGTCCTGTAGAAAATCGCCCACGGTCAGAAACGTAAACGACGGTTGCGAGAACCACGGCCCGAAGAACGTCAGGTTGTCGCCGTGGAACCCTTGGTATCCAAAAGAAAGATCGTGACTGCGATAGATGTGCGTCACTGCATCGCGCCACACGTAGTGGTGCTGCACGTAGTCCTCGTGCGCCTTGCCGACGCCCAACGGCGTGCCCCATCCCGAGCTAAGCGAGATGATCGGCACGCGAAACGGCCCGGTCTTATTCAGCAGTCCTTCCATCCGCAGCAGACCAAACGCCGCCTCGTTCACCGTATTGGCGTTGAACGTATGAGTCTCGTTGCCTTGAATCGAGCGCACAATATAGTGCTGTGGCGTACCATGCGCCACACGCACCGACGGCCCGCCGATGTCCAGCCCGGTCCGGTAGTAGTTCGCATAGATACGATCCTTTGTGAAGTATTTGTCGAGCCGGATGTTGTATTGCAACCCATTGCGATAAGTCGCCGAATTGAACACACCCGTATCGACAATCGGCAGATCGCACGGAATATTCGCTGCCGAAGCCGTGCCGCACGTCGTCGGATACAGATCCCTTCCCTTCTTGGCAACCCCCGTCGTCGAAACATTCACCGCCGGATACTGCGCCAGCAACTTCACGCCCACCGAGTTGGGCCAGTTCTGCTGGGCCCACTTCGTAAACGCCGGATCTTCATACGTTGTCTGTGAGCTGCCCGGCACAAGCTGCAACAGCGGTTCCCAGCCGGTAAAGAAGTACATCTTGTGCAGAAGCGGCACCGGTCCGCCAAGCGTCGTCGAGATGTTGTTCGCGTGGAACTTGGCGAATTTGGTCGTCTCTTTTGGCTGAAACTCCGTCCTCGCGTGCAACCAGTTCGCGGTGTAATAATCGCTCGCCATGAAGTGATACTGTTCCGTCCCGGAGCGCGTCGTCATCACCTCGACTATCGAGCTGCTCCGCCCATTGTCCACATTGAACGTATTCACCTGCACCGAGGCCTCCTGAATCGTGTCCGGATTCGGCACCAGATTCAGAACGCCCGGCGTAATGTTGCTCGTAATGTCCAGACCATCCACAATGAATGCATTCCCCACGCTGCTGCGGCCGTTCGCGCTTGCCGTCACCTGCGTCTCTGCGGCATAGTTGTCGTTCAACTGCCCGTTGCCACCGGAACCCGCCACGCCCAATCCGGTCACTCCCGGCGCCAGCGTCGTCAGGCTCAACATATTGCGGCCCGCCATTGGCAACGTATCCAGCGCCTCCGTGTCCAGCGTCAACTGCGTGCGGCTCTCCGCCGTATCCAGCACCGGCGGCCGATCCGATACCTCCACCGTCTGGGTTTGGCCAGAGACGCTCAGCGTAAACGGCACATTCATCGTCTGGTCGGTCTGCAACCGAATCTCCACCTTGTGGCTCGCAAACCCGCTCGCCGAGGCCGTTACCTCATACGCGCCCGGCGCAATGCTCACAAAGCGATACTCTCCGGCAGGCCCCGTCACCGTCTTCATCGAAACTCCGGTTGCCGTGCTCGTCAGGACCACCGTCGCCCCCGGAATCACCGCGCCGCTCGGGTCCTCCACCGCTCCCTGCAGACCGCTCGAAAACTGGGCGTATGCCGAAACGCCCATCCCGAACAACATCACCACCAGCGCACTTGCAGATACGAACTTCCTGATCATCGTCGTCACCCCTCCAGGCACCGTCGGACGTGCCCGATCGCACACGGCACGTCCGGCAATCACTGCTCTCAGGGCCACCCCCTCCTCACATCCTCTTATCTGGAAACACGAGAAAAGGTTTTCCACATAAACCTCTTCCAAGCGTCTCCATGAGTTGGTCGAGAGGCCCCTCGATTCAATTCGTGACAATAATTAACAAAATCAGGTTTTGTCAATATTATTTTTCTATTTATAAATTTAATTTTCAAAATTTCGACAACGCACACAAATCCATTGCCATCAGCACATCCTGTCTTCGCGCATCCTTTAAAATCAGCACATGGAAGAGACCGCCATACGGAAGTCCACTGGCAAGACATGGCTCGTCAGCCTCACCAGCCTCGTCTTCATCCTGCTGCAAAGTGCCTGCACCGCCGTCATGGCCATCAGCGGAGTCCGCATCGTTATCGGGCTCGGCGCGCTCGCCGCCGCAACCGTCGGCTTTAACGGCCCGGCCACAGGCTGGCACCAGAATGCGATCCGCATCCCGATGCTGACCATCGCCGTCATCGGTTCCATCGTCAATCTGTATGTTCTCTGGAGAGTGCGCTCTCTGCGCGCGCGTCCTGCCTCGCAATGGCGTATCGAACCCGCGACCGCAAAGCAACTGAGGTCCGAACGCATCCAGTACGTGCTTGCTTATCTAACGCTCGTGCTCGTCGCTGTCGAGGCCATCACGCACCACATCATCCATCACGGCCACTAAGACCCATCTCCGCATCCAGCCGCGCATGCAGCCGCTCGCTGAAGCTGACCGGCAGCTCAAACACGCGATCATCCGCCGTCAGTACCAGAATATTGCGCGTCGAATCGAGAATTGCCGAGCACAGCTCACAGTGCTCCAGATGCTTCCGCACCTGCTCCAGCACCTCAGGCTCCAGTGTCCCGTCCAAAAAACCGGAGATATGGTCCCACACATGTTTGCACTCTAAAACCATGCGAGCCACCCCCTCTTCGTCAGGTTCATGCTCTTAAGCTCAGGCACCAGCCTCTTCTGCAACATCAGCCGCGCACGGTGCAACCTCACCTTCACTGCGCTCACGCTCAGTTCCAGCATGTCGGCAACCTCCTGCACGCTCATCTCTTCCTCATCGCGCAGCACAAAAACCTCGCGATAGATCTCAGGCAATTCTTCAATCGCGCGCCGCAGAATCGACCGCACCTCGCCGCGTTCCAGCACCTCGGAAGGAATCTCGCGCCAATCGCGTAGCAGAGCAGGCGTCACGTGACCCTGCTCGTCGTCCGCTCCGTCCAGCGACTCTATCTTGACCGTCTTTTGCCGCCTCAACCGGCTTCGCGCCTCGTTCAGCGTGATACTGATCAACCACGTGCTGAACTTCGAGTCCGCGCGAAACTTCGACAGGTTGCGAAACGCACGCAGAAACGCCTCCTGCGCCACCTCTTCCGCCTCAGCCTCGTTGCGCAGCATCGAAAGCGCCATGCGATAGACGCCACGCTCGAAGGGACGAATCAGTTCATGGAACTGCCGTTGATCGCCCGCAAGGATCGCAGCAATCATCGCAGCTTCATCACGAACTGCCGCGACCTCGGTCATGGCTCCTCAACGCGCTTCCGGTAGACCCGCTCCAGCACTGCGTCCATGGAAAACAGCCCCGCGCCAAAGATTAACACCATCAGCGCCGCAAACAGAAACGTATACGGATCGGCGTTGTAAAACTTCCCAGGATCTGAAAAGAACGCGGTCAGCGCATCGCGGTCGGCGGTCCAGTAGGCGACCAGCATGTTCACCGTCAGCACGAGGCCAAAGAGCCGCGCTCCCAGTCCAAGAATCAATGCGATTCCACCCACCAGTTCCAGTCCCGAGACGAAGTGCGCCGTCACACCCGGCGCGGGAAGATTCAGGCTGGCGAAAAACTCCGTCACCCGATCCAGATGGTGCAGCTTGCCCCATCCGCTCTGGACGAGCTGCCATCCCCAGTAGAGCCGCACCGCCAGCAAAAACGGCGACTTGAGCAGCGACGCCAGATCGGCACACTTTAGGTAGAGCCTGTACAGCATCCTCATTACTCGCGCCCTCTCTCTTCTTCATCAGCAGGCTCCACGCAAAACCACCCCAGATCCATCCAGTGTGCAAAAGCCGATTGCACATAGGCCGGACGCTCATGTTCCGAAATCACGCTGCCCTCAAAGCCTGCATCGAGCGCCTCACCCAGAGTACTGCCCTCTTGCAATGCCGAAAGCATCTGAAAATCTTCGCGTGCGAGCCGTTTGTAATACACCGAATCCTCATGTCGATGCACAGCCAGAAACACATCCTCGCGCGGCAGCGACCGAATCGCTCGAATGCGCCGCGCCGTATGCCCCACAGAAGCGTTGTTGCTCGAACTATTGCTACTGCCGTTCTCGCTGCGTACGGCAATCAGCGCATCATCCACCGCATAGTGCGCGCGTACCAGTCGCAGGTACGGTTGCAACGCAATGCGCGAGTCTTCGCCCACGCCCAGCAACATCTCCGGCGTCAGCCGCGTCCACGCCGCCCCGTCAAACGCCTCGATCTGAGCCCATTCGAGCGCCGCCATCTCGCAGGCCGTCTCCACGTGCGGTCCCGCATACGCAGGATTCCCTCCAAGCCACGCAACCAGCCGCGAGCCAAGATTGCGCAGCGAAAACGAAGTCGAAGGGCACTCCTCCAGGTACGCCCGCATCAGCGTCTCAAATCGCTTCCGCCCGACAATCGCCTGCACACCGGGAAAGTCCTCCTCGAAGCTCGCAAACAGCCGGAACCAATACTGCCGGTTATAAATCTCCAGCCGCTCAAACGACGACAGCCGATCATTCGGCTTGATGAACTCTGCCGCCTCGTGCTCATTCGAGCGGCCCTCACGGTCGCGCCGCCGCATCTGTTCCTCGCGCGTCAGCGGCTGCATCACGGCAGCGGCCATCCTGCGCTGCAACTGCGCCAACTCGCCGCTCATCGCGCACACTCCGCTTCCGATGCAGCAGTCGCCGTCGCAGCCTGCAAATAGCGATTCGCCTTCAAAGCCTCAGCGTGGACCTCATCGAACGAAGGAATATTGTCGTCCCACTCGAGTAGCGTCGCCGTCGGCCCGCATCGCTCAATCGCCCTCCCGTATAGATCCCAGACCGGATCCAGCACCGGATGGTCATGCGTATCCAGAATGTATTTTTCGAACTTCGAGTGCCCGGCGATGTGAATCTGTGCCACTCGCTCCGCGGGCACTGCCTCAACGTATACCTTCGGGTCGAAGCTATGGTTCTGCGACGAAACATAAATATTATTTACATCCAGCAAAATCCCGCAATCCGCGCGCTCGACCACCTCATTCAAAAACTCCCACTCCGTCATCTCTGAGACGTGAAACTCCGCATAGCTGCTCACGTTCTCCACCACCACAGGCACTTCGACAAAATCTCTCACCTGGCGAATCTTCTCCGCAGTCACCTTCGCCGCTTCAAACGTATACGGCATCGGCAGCAGGTCATGCGTATAGCGCCCATCCACGCTACCCCAGCACAGGTGGTCCGAGAGCCACGGCGTCCCCGTTCTGCGCACCAGCGCCTTCAGCCGCTTCAGGTGCTCGCGGTTCAACTTGTCCGCGGATCCGAAGTACATCGAAACCCCGTGCTGCACCACTTTGTATTGCTCAAGTATGCTGTCCAGCACCGCCAGCGGACGCCCCCCGTCCACCATATAGTTCTCCGAGATAATCTCGAACCAGTCCACCACCGGCTTCTTTTCAAGAATGTGGCTATAGTGCGGCACCCTGAGCCCAATGCCAACGCCATAGTTTGTAAACCCATTGAAGCGATTCGCCGGCATCGTCCCTCTCCATCGCAGACCTCATCGAGCCATCATCGGATTCTCCTGCGGAGAGGCGCCAGAGCGTCTCCGCAGGAATCTCCATCCAGCGGGCCCTCTACTTCTTCGGCATCTTCGAGCCGTCCGTTGCGCAGCCGCCTTTGCCCTTGCAGCTATTCTTGCCCTTGCAACCGTTGTCGCTCGACTTGCAGCCGCCCTTGCCCGCGCAATCATTCTTGCCTTTACAAGAATGCTTGTCGGTGCTCGCGCTTGAGGCATACGTGCTCTGCCCCAGGTACGAGCTGGACGAAACCGAGGTGCTGTGCAGCGGAGCAGCGTTCAGCGTAACAGCGCCGCCGCCAAGCAGCCCGGCCGTCGCCGCGCTCAACATCATTGCCTTGAGTGAGTTCTTCATCTACTTCCTCCTGGTATTCAGTCCGCCGGTCGCCAGCGGTCTGTTGTCAGGTTAGAAGCTCGGCAGGGAGTAAAGTTACGGCCCACTGAATTTATTTTTGAAAAACTGTCTATCCATAAAACCCATTGATATAGGTAAGGAAAAGCTACCTATATGATAAGGGGCCCGGCTGGACATCGGGCCACCCTACCTCCGCCGCGCCCGCTGAAGCTCCTCGCGCGTAATCGCCAGACCCGGAACTACCGACGGTTCCACATCCGCAGTCCCAATGCGCCCGCTCTCGTCCCGCACCACCACGCGGAGCGTCTTCGTTCCCGGCGGTACGATGGTGTGCAACCTCAACGTCGTGAATCCACTGTTGACCTTGCTCGCCTCATTCTCCGGTATGGCGATCGTCAACTTCTCCATCGTGTCATTAACGAGCTTGCCTTTCGCATTGAGCGACGAGACCACTCCAATCAGCGTAGTGCGTATCCCATCGGCCGAAGGCGCAAAGGTCAGCGATCCCGTATCCACCGTGACGGTGCAATCGGCGCGCAGCCCGCTCGGACCGCGCGTGCAACCCTTCACTTGAAGTCCGAGCCCGGTATATTGCATCCCTGTCACGCTCGCTTCATACAGGTCAAACCGCAGGTCGGACTTGGCAAGCGAATCGGCGAGCTTCGCCTTCAGAACAGGGCCCCCACCCGGCGCGTAGTAGCCCTTCCGCGCTTGCGCTATCAAGCCCGGTTCCCGAAGCCGAATGTCGATCTTCCGGTACGACCCATCCTGAATCGGAGGATTAGGAACATACGTCAGCGTGTAGTAAGCGTTACCGCGCCGCTCGCTGTCGCCAATCTGCCGGTCTAGATCGTTGAACCCGCGAAAGTACTTCCCGCCCGTCTCGGAGACAAACAGGTTCATATTGAAGGTGCTGGCAAACGGGTCCTTCACCGTGTCGCCGGGTGCTGGCTGAAGCATGTCCACCTCCTGCGTCGCGTCGTCGTCCCTGGCCGAGCCGGTCACGGTCGGGTCAATCACGTCCAGCGTCACCCGCGAAGCCAGCAGGCGGTCCACCGTGCTCCGCACGGCCTTTGTCAGCAGGGTGCGCTGGTAATCGTCCAGGTTGACCGGATCAATACTGGGAAAGCTCCGCCCCACCCAGATAATCTGCTTCGGCCCCGGCTCGCCCCGGCTGAACAGTGACGCCTGTTGCAGCGCGGCAAATGACGCCGCAACCTGCTCGGCCACCGCGCCCCGCATCAGCTTGCCCGGCAGGCTCGGCGGTTGCTTCGTCAACGCCCCCAGAAGCACATCCCGTTTGCGTGTAAAACCCGTCAACGGATGCAACCCGCCATCGTTCAGCCACAACAGCAGCGCAGGCTCCGCCAGCTCTTCCGGCTGTGCCCGCAGATACTTCCGCACGCATTCGCGCGCATAGGCCAGCTCCTCGAACGGCGTATCCATCTCGTCAACCACGATCATCGTCAACGGCGACACACCCCAGTTGTCGTGGCCGTTGCGGTCCTTCGCAGGAGCGGCGGGAATCGCAGGCCGCTCCCCAGGTGCGCTGAAGTTGCGCACCGCCTGCAGCACACCGTTTTCATAGACCGTGAAATCGTCCTTCGTCAGGTTGGTAACGGGCTTCCCCGCTCGGTCTGTCACCACCGCATCCAGCACCACCAACTGGCTCTCGACATGGATCTGCGGAACAGCGGGCGTGTTGTTCTGCGAGAAGGCGGCAGAGGAAAGCGTCAACCAGAGAAGTGGCAGGCAGAGGTAAAGTCGCATGTTCGGCACATCTCCACTGACGCACTACTGCGAACGAAGTTGCGGTCTCCCAGACACAAATTTCCGACGACACCGGCCAACTCGTTCCACAACTTGAGCGCGTGGGACAACGGCACCAACGTTGCCCCACGCACCGAGTCTTAGTACGTCACGCGAAGTCCGAACTGCAACTGCCGCGGGTTGATCGCTACCGCCGAGATCGCTCCGGCACCCTTCACGCCAATCTGCACCTCATTCTTATTGCCCTGTCCCGGAGGCGCCAGGCTCTGCACATTGAACACATTGAATCCCTCAAACCGAAGCTGCATCTTGAATCGCTCGCCGACGGGGATGAGCTTGAACATCGAGACATCGGCAAACCACACGCGACCACCCCTCATTACGTTGCGCGAGAAGTCGCCGAAGCTCCCCGAAGGAAGCGAAAACGCCGCCGGGTCGAACCACTCCCCCGTGGACTGGTGGCTCGGGATCGGCTTTCCGATCAGGTTGGGTCGCGCATAGCCGCTGATCGTGTTCATGCTTCCTGAAATGTTTGCCACGTCCCCGTTCACGCCCAGATTGAACGGCTGGCCCGAACGTGCTTGCAACAGCATATTCGATTGCCAGTTGCCCAGCAGATACGCCAGCGGTCCGTGGTTCAGGTACTGCTTACCGTGTCCCAGCGGCAACTGGTACAGCGTCGCGAGCGAAACGAAGTGTGGAATGTCATACGACGAGACCGAGCGGTTCGAGCGTGGGTCCCAGTAGTTCTGCACCGCCGAGCCGCCCCCGATGCCGTTCTCCGCCGCAAAGTAGCCGCTCGAATTGTCGAGCGACTTGCCCCATGTGTATGCAAGAATCATCCGCAGGTCGCGCGTCGCCTGACGCATCAGCCGCGTCTCCAGCGCGTTGTAGTTCGAGCGGCCCGTTGAAGCACCCCAATGCAGGCTCGAGATCATCCACGGAATTGCCCGGTACGTGTCCACTGTCGTACGCGCCACCGACGTCGGTGACGCAAACGGCGCAGCGTTCGCATATCCGGTGTAGTCATTGTTGCCGTTCGAGCTCCCCACATACGCAACCGACATCGCCGTATACCTGCCGAACTCCTGCTGGATCTCAACATTCCACTGGTTCGAGTACGCCGGCTTGAAGTGCGGATCGTCATAATACCCGCCAATGCCCCACGGACTCGAAGGCGTCACCGGCGTCGGGAAGTGGCCTTGGATGTCGTCGATGCTCGTCACCGGCGCGCCAATCGCGTTCGCATTGCCATTGAAACCATTTGCCCACGGCCAGTACGCGGCCTCGAGCTGGTTCTGCGCATACTGGCTGCGCGCCGGCAGTGCGTCGAAGAACAGCCCATAGCCTGCCCGCAGCACCATCTTGTCGTTCAGTGAATACGCAAAGCCGAAGCGCGGCTCCAACTGCGAGGCCGCCGGCGCCAGAAACGACTTCTTGAATCCGGCAAAGGCGATATTCGAGTTGTGCGGCACGCCGGCAAAGCCCAGCGGTCCCGGAATACACGGATTCTGCTGCACATTCACGCAATCAGGAACCGACTTTTCGCCGATGATGTAAAGCTGCTTCTTCAGGTCCAGCGAGCTGCTGATGCGCCCATCCAGCACCTGCGGCACCGTCAGGTAGTCATAGCGCACGCCGTAGTTCAGCGTCAGCTTCGGCGATATTCTCCACTCGTCCTGAATGAAGCCCGACCACATGTGCAGCGAAAAATCCACCTCGCTGTACTTTGGCAGATTGCCCGCGAAGCTGCTCGGCAGCCCCAGCAGCACCGACGCCAGAATGTTCCCCGAAGCGCCTACAGTCGGGTTCTGCGTCTGCGCCGCGCTGAAGCTGAACTGCTGCGTCGTATTCTGCTGCACCCTCTGCACGTTGGTGAACTGGAGCCCGATCTTCGCATTGTGCTTGCCGAAGAGCATGCTCAGGTTGGTCGAGGCGCTCCAGGTCGGGTTCTTCCGGATCGCGTTCCCAGCTACGCCGATGCTGTTGGTAAAGTACGGCGAAGCCAGTTGCATATACAGCCCACCCCACTGCGCCGCATCAGTCACTCCCAGCTTTTCGACCGCCTTATAGCCATCCGGCACCGTGTTGTTATTGAAGACATACGGCTTCAGCAGAATGCCCGCCTGCGCGTCGTAGATCAGGTGCGGCGAAATCACCCGCACATAGCCCGCGCCCCAGTCATAAGCGTGATAGTCCGAGGGAGCAAATTCAATCGTTCCCGTCACGGGCGAAAGATCGTGCACATACATGTTGGTAAACCGTACCCACATGTTGTCCTTCGACGAAAGCCTGTGATCGACCTTCACCTGAAACTCGTTCGCGTTGTCGGTGCGTGGGCGGTCTTCCTCGTAGTTCCTGCCTTGATTGGCCCCGCCGTTGTAATTTGGAGCGCGAACAAATGCGGTAAGCAACTGCGAGGTCAGCGGGTTAAAAAGCTGCTTGGGCACCTTCATGCAAGGCGTCCCGCCCGTCTGCGTGCCGTTTGCGTTCGGCACAATCGGATTGCCCGAGGCGTCGCACGTAAACTGCGTGCGCTTGTACTTCCCGCCGCCCGCTGCAACTGTCGAGTACGGGTTGTAGATCAGGTACGTGCTGTTGATCGTGTCCGTGAAGTCGCCGCCCAGCTCTGCGGCTGTCGGCACATAGGTAAACGTCTGCGTCGGCTGGCTGTATCGCCATCCTTCATAGCTGCCGAAGAAGAACGTCCGGTTCCTGATGATAGGTCCACCAATCGTCGCGCCAAACTGATTCTGATGAAACGGCGCCGGCCCCGAACGGAAGGCGTCCTTGAACGGATCACGCGCATCGAAGAAATTGTTCCGCACAAACTCGAATGCCGAGCCGTGAATCGTATTGGTGCCCGACTTCGACACCATGTTCACTACGCCGCCCACCACTCCGCCAAACTCCACCTTCTCGTTGTGCGCCTGCACCTTGAACTGCGAGGTCGCATCCAGCATCGGCAGCACGCCATACACAGGCCCGCGCAGGTCCGTGTTCGTTACGCCATCCAGGTAGTACAACGTCGAGCGGTTCTGCTGTCCGTGCAGCGCAGGCTTGGCAAACGTCGAGTCCGGAATCGCCGAAATCCCCGCATCCTGTGTGCCAACGCTCGAGCCCTGCGCCGTCGAAATCGGCGTCGCTCCCGGTGTCAGCGTCAGCAGCTCGGTAAAATTGCGCCCGTTCAGCGGCATGTCCTGCACAACGTCTTCCTGAATCACAGTGCCCAGCTCCGACGACGAGCGCTGTAGCAACTCTGCCGCATTCGCGTTCACCTCCACCGTCTCGCCCGTCGAGCCTACCTGTAGCTTCACGTTCTCTTGAAACGTCTGGTTCACCGACAACTGAAACTGCGCCAGGTTCGTCGTCTTAAACCCGCTCGCAGACACCCGCAGCACATAGTTCCCCGGCTGCACATTAATAAAGACGAACGCGCCCCCGCTGTTGCTCGTCGTCTTCGCGTCAATGTGCGTGTCCTGATTGGTCAGCACAATCGCCGCACCGGGAACCACCGCCCCCTGCGGGTCGGTCACAGTGCCATTAACTTCCGCAGTTGCATTCTGCCCATAACTCGCCGCCGCGGCCCCCAGCAGCACAAGAGACAACCCAAGCGCCAACATCTTGCGAAACATAGAACCTCCCCAAAAGTACATCTCGAACACAGCCCGTCTAATCGCCGGTCATGCTGGCCACCGCTTCAAATACGCAGTCGACCGCTGCCCGCTCATTCGCCCCTAAAAGAGAAAACCGCCGCCTGTCTTGGAATACACGGCGGCACTACTCCCTTATGGCGGACTATCCTAGCCGCGTCCAATCTGAAGTGTCAAGAAATATATAAAACACAAATTTCACTAATCGAATCAACCCGTCCACCCTCCCAGCCGCAAAAGCACGCCATCTCAACCGAAGGCGGCGTCCTCATCCCCAAGGCGGTCCCACCGTCTTGTTGTCATTCCCCAAGGGAATCTACGTTTCGTTTTTGCATCTGTCTTTTTTGTTGTCATTCCCGAAGGGAATCTGCGTTTCGCATCGGCCTGCGTCGGGCTATCCCTATAAGGAAAATGCACTAAGACGAGGTCTTACCCCCATCGACAAGCAGCAACCATCGCCAGCCAATCGCGCACCCACGCGAAAACCTGTCCTGGGAGCCGAAGGCCCCACGCTGCACTTATTGTCGAAAAAGGGTTTGGAGCCGATGAGCGGAGTTGAACCGCTGACCTACTGATTACGAATCAGTTGCTCTACCAACTGAGCTACATCGGCCTGCCTCCACCATTCTAGCGAACAATCTCCATCCCGCAAAATCCCATCTACAGGGCGTACGGAAGGTCTCACTGCATCGGCACAAACTTTTCCGCGCATGCGTCTCCATAATCCATGATCGACGATTTGTGCGGGACGTGCTGATACCCTCCCTGAATCACCTTCACACTCTGGCCATGCGTCAGATCGATGTTCGTCCCCTTCGCCCCCGAGTTGTCGCCATGCGAAATCGCCATGATGTCCGCGAACGCCAGGTGTACCTGCTCCGGCTTGATCCCCCGGATGAACACCCGGTCAAGGGCAATCTCCGTTCTGTGCTCATCGTTCAGCCCCGCGATCAGTACGTCCCCCGGCGTCTCGCTCGTCACATTCTTCAGCACTATCTTCTTGTAATCCGGAATCCTCGTTCCCGTGTATCCCGGATCCACAAACCCCTCCGTCGTCTGATTCGTGTAATACGGGCTGATCGCAATCGGGTTCTTCACACCACGCATGCAAATGTTTTGGTACACCAGATCGTGCACCAGCCCGCCGCGCGTCACGTTGCTCTTGATGCGGATACCGCTCGTCGTATGGTCCTCCGTCAGTCCATCGACCAATATGTAGCTGTCTCCAGTAAACGTCTCGCTGCCAATCGACATCCCATGCCCACTGTAAAAGTGGTTGTCGAGCACGCTCATGTGCGTCACGCCCGTCTTGATGGCGATATTGTCATCGCCATTGTCGATCCAGCTATGCGCAATCGTGATGTTCGTCGAAGACCCCGGATCGATCCCGTCCGTATTCCTTGCGTCCATCCCGCGCACCGTCGGCGTCAGCAGATGCACGCCCCACGCCGTAAACCCGTTCGTCCCATTCACACTTACGTGGTAGTTTGTCGAGTTGTGTAGCGTAATCCGGTAGAGCACCAGCCCGTCGGCATGGCTGGCCACAATCATCCGCGGCGTGAAGTACCGTTCATTCTTCGGCTCGGCCTTCCGCGCCATCTCCCACCAGCTATAGTCCTTGCCCAGAATCTTCGCGTAGCCACGTCCGTCAATCACGCCATCGCCCATAATGCCGACATCGTGCGCGTTCACAATGCTGATGAGCGGCCTGCACCCTCCCCGCAGGGGCGCGGGCTTCTGCGGAGCAGGAAACACAGCGGGCACCGTGGCGGCAATCGTGCCGCACAACCCCGGGGTCACGCCATCCCCTTTCCATTCATACCGTTGCGCATCGCGCGACCCAAACAACGTTACGCCCTTGTCCACCACCAGCGTGACTCCGCTGCGCATCTCCAGCGGCCCCGTCAAAAAGGCATCATGCCCATCTGAGGCCGCCAACTCGACCGCCTTTCCCGGTCCGCAGGTGTCCAGCGCCGCCTGAATCCGCGCCGTATCCAGCCTGCCTTCATCCGCAGAGGCAATTCCCATTCCATTGTTCACCGTCGCCAGCCGTGCCTCGATCCGCACGCAGGACGTGGGAATCACCGGCTCCTTCACCACGCGCGTGTCCTGCCCCACCGCAACACACGCCACCAAGACAACCGCAAACGCTCCCAGCTTCATCTGGTCCAACCTCCCTGCCCTTTTGCCAAACTAGCACAAGGGCCGACCGAGGAGCTTAAGCCTGAGACACGAAGAGGCCACCCGGCAACGGGGTGGCCTCTTCATTAGGGAGAATAGTTCCAACGGAGGCAAAGCCATCAGAACTTTCTGGCGAAATACTATGTTTGGCCAAAACCGGTGTCAAGGCCAAATCTCGCCATATATAAGTCATTATTTAGTAATTAGTTACAGACGTTACCCATTCGCCAACACGCACTCCTGCGTTCGCCTTTTGTTCGTTTTATCCAGGCCAGTGTTCTCTCAAAGGACTATCAAATCAGCCGCTTAGCCCACCCGCTGCACCACGCCCTGTGCAGTCCAGCGGCTCACCCGCGAGGCTCACCGCCCGGCTCTGCGTGCAGCTTCGCCGAGCTTCCGCTCAGGTCAATCCGCAAAAACTCCGGCTCGGTCGCCGCAGGCTTGCCCTGCATCACCCGAATCGCCGCACGTCCGGCGCCGAAGAACAGTCCCAGCACAATCGCCGCCAACGCACCCAGCCCGCAGAAGATCGCAATGCTGGCCAGCAGGCTGTAGGTCTTCTGCACCTCGCTGTGAAATTCGAGCGGCAGCGGCCTGTTCCAGCTCACTTCTTCATGCAGGTGGATCCCCTCGACCATCTTCTGCGCATCCGCAGGACTCCACGGCCCGGTCGTCAACATCAGAAGCGGCCCTTCGCGCCTCAGCCGCACCGTTCCCACTGCATGGCCCTCGCGGTTCATCTCCGCTTCAATCAGCCTTCCGTGGTCGCCTGCAATCTGCGGCGTCGGATACATGAACAGCGACAGTGTCCCTTCGCCGTCATATTTCGCCTGCACTGCTTCAGCAGCCTTGTCGAACCCGACGATCCCGGCAGGCAGCACACCGCCCATCGCCTGATAGCCCACCGGCCCAAGCGCGTACTTCACCGTTTCTGTCTTCAATCCCTTCACTGGAAGAAACGTTGGCAGCAGCGGAGCCAGTCCCTTCGACCCGCCAATCTTCGGCAGCCGCACCGAGAGGTCCTGGAGCATCGCATCCGTCGCCGCCGTGCCCAGCTTCGACTCCGCCGACACCACCGTCACGCCGCTGCGAAACAGATAGCCGTCGCCCGTCTCGTCGCCAATCTTCGGCCCGCGATACCCCGGCCCCGGCTTTAGAAAATAGCTAAATGTCGCATGAGCGCCCGTCGCATCCACAAGCTGATACGCCGTTACCGTCACCGTCTCGGCCGGGTTCGCAGTCGAGTGGTACACCGCCCGCTCGCTGCGCTGCAACCCATCCTCTGCCAGCAGCGGAGCATCCGCGCCTGCCTGTGCCTGCGTGCTCGAATCCGCCTTCACCCACTTGCCGAACTGCGTTGGTAGGAGCGGCGCCGGGGGTTCCACCAGCGTCGCCACCTGCGCTCCAGGCAGCGATGCCGAAGACACCATCGCGGCCAGGCATGCCAGCACCCGCGCGACTCTCCGGATTTTCAATCGAACACCCATGAGCTCTCGGTGCGTGTTATGGCTTGAGCTTACACCAGCCGCGAACGTCCGCGCGAGGCACACACTTCGCCTCTTATCTGTATATAAGACACCGCTCGCAGCAAATTGGATTCATCCCGCGAAGTGCTTGAGTTCATTCGGCTGTGTGCTTAGTTCGCGCTCGCCCGCTCTACAGGAGTTGCCGACCTCGCACTGCTCAGCCCGGCCTCATACTTGGCCACGCCGCGGTACAGGCTCTCGGCCACGCGCTCGCGGTACGCCGGCTCCTCCAGCTCGTGCGCGTCCTTCGGATTGGTGACAAACGAGATCTCCGCCAGAATCGACGGCATGTTCGCGCCAATCAGCACCACAAACGGAGCCTTCTTCACCCCGCGATTCTTCAGCCCCGCATTGCCCTTGCGCAGGCCGTCGTAGAGGCTCTGCTGCACATCGGCGGCAAACTCGCGCGACTCGTCGATCTTGTCCTTGAGCGTAATCTTCTTCACCAGGTCGCTCAACTGATGGATCGACTGGTCGCTCACCGCGTTCTCTCGCGCCGCCACTTCGAGCGCATCCGGCTGCGTCGTGAAGTTCAGGTAATACACCTCCACGCCGCGTGCGCTCTCATCCGGCGACGAGTTCGCATGGATCGAGATAAACAAATCCGCCTGCGCCTTGTTCGCAATCGCCGTCCGCGTCTCCAGCGGAATAAACGTATCGTCCGACCGCGTATAGATAATCTCCGCGCCCAGCCTGTCGTGCAGCAGCTTGCCCAGCCGCAGCGCCACGTCGAGCACCACGTCCTTCTCTTCAATCCCGCCCACGCCCAGCGTGCCCGAATCGTGCCCGCCATGCCCGGCGTCAATCACAATGCGCCCAATCTTCAGCCCCAGCGCACGCACCATCGACGTCTCTCCATCCGCCGTCGGAGCGGCCGCCCGCGCCGGAACGCCCGCAACCTCAGCCTGCGCGTGCCTCCCCCGACGGACAGCCTTCGTCTTCACGCCCGCAACGTCCTCTGCGCTCCGGTCCTTATTTCCCGCGCCCTCGACCACCGCCGAGATCGGCTGCGAAGTTGGCCGCGTCGTCGCCTCCACCCTTCCCGGTTGAACACTCAGATCCGCAACATCCATCGAATTCGGCGTCTTCTCCGCAACCGTATTCGGCACGGCAGACGATGCAGCCGATGCCACATTCGTCCGTGGCCCCTGGTCCCTGATCCCTGGTCCCTGCCCCTTGCCGCCGTGAATGTCGATAATCAACCGGTAAGGATTCGGCAGCAGAAACGCCGAGTACTCCGAGACGCCGTTCACATCCAGCACCACGCGCGTCACGTCGTCGGAGAACTGCGCCGCTCGAATCCTTTTCAGAAATCCATCATCCGTCACGGTAAAGCTCTTGCCCGCCAGCCCCTGCGCCAGCCGCGTCCCGTGCAGATCGAAGTAGATGCGGTCCGGATGCGGCACACGCGCCGCTTCGTATGTCACATCATCGCCCAGGTCGATCGCCACCCGTGTATAGTTTGGCGTCGACCAGTGCCGAATCCCCGTCACCATCGCCGGCCGCCCTCGCCGCCCGCTCACCTTCGCAACATGCATCGGCATCATCGCCGAAGGCGTCGCATCATCCGCCTCGTCCACATCCTCCGGAGGATTCGCCGTCCCCTGACGCACATCGGAAGAACTCGCGGAGTGCACCATAGCCTGTCCTGAGCTTGCCGAAGGGTCCGGATCTTCCGACGTGGGTTTGCCCACAGGCATGACCTTCAACCCGCGTCGTGCGGCGCCAGTCGTAGGCATCGGAGCAAACGAACTCGCCTGCGCGTTGCCGTTAGAAGCCACGGAAGCCGAAGCAGCCTCGCCGCTAGTCCGCGGTTCCCTGATAGCTGCTTCCTTCTGATCCCTGCCCTCCAAAGACGCCAGCCCTGCCCGCGCCTCTTCGGCCATCTCGCTTCTTGGGTACTGCTTCAGAAACAGCGCATACTTTGCCCGAGCCGCGGCCTTGTTGTGCAGATCGTTCTCATAAATCTGCGCCTCGGCCAGCAGCGCCGCCACTCGCAGCGAGCTACCCGGATACTGCGTCCTCAAAAACTCATACTGCCCCACCGCGTTCTCGAGCGACTTCACATCATGCAGCGCGCGACCCTGCTCTGCCAGCAACTCCGCCACCGCGTTCACGCTGTCAGGAGCGTGCATGTCTCCCGGCTCCGTGTGATACACGGCGCGAAATCCATCCATCGCCCGCGTATAATCTGCCCGCGTGCGACTGCCGTCAGGAATCGCCTCCAGCGTCTCGCGTCCGGCCACTGCCCGCTGCCACAGCGTCGTCTCTGCCTGCCGCCGCGCCACCGTTCTGGTCGCAGCCGACGCACTCCCCACCATCAAGCCGCAGCACAAAACCGCCGCCGAAACCCCACATCCCAGCCAGGTACGAATTGTCTTTCTCTGCTCAGCCACACTCAAAGTTTAAGAGGACGCACTTCCGCGAGGCATGTGAAAACAACCCCGGTACACTCCCCGATACCCCTCTGCTCACCGGCCTTCCATACCGTATGATGTTGTGCATCCATTCCTTAGCTGATTCGGAGAGACCAATGATCTACTACCTCAATTCAGAGCTGCCCAAGGTAAACCAGGACGGTCAGGAGATTAATCGCACCCACAAAGACGGCGTCGTGCAAAAGCTCGCCGCCTTCGACCAACTCAGCATCCAGTACAAGTCCGGCTGGAAGCAGGGCAGAACCACCGTCACGCAGGACTTCGTCCACGGCTCTTCACAACCACCCGACGTCATCCGCGCCAGCGGCGGCATCTCCCCGGCCTTCGCTACCGAGCTGATCGTCGCCGCTCCACGCGCAGGCGCAAAGACACCCTATGAAGTCCTCGGAACCATGGTCTTCTGCTGCACGGAAAACTCCGGCGGCGGCTTTGCCAAAGTCCTCTTCCCCAAAGGACACAAATACGTCTTCCGCGTCCCCGCAGGGATGTTCTTCTACAGCGACAACGGCACCATGGGAGACAACAAGGAGATCGCCTTCCCCTACTTCATCGAAGTCGCCGACATCCGCGACCTCCCTTAGCGGCCTGTTTCTCCCGGAAAATGCGCTCTCTGTGCTTTACGTGGAAGCGCAGACCTAAAACACACGTCATCTCGACCGGAGCCACGCGGCTCTATCGCGTGGCGGAGTGGAGAGGCCCCCGTATTTTGTCTTCAGCTTCTCTACACGAATGCGGAAACTGCTCTAGGGAGCCTCTGATTAAGTCTTCGCTTGGAAGGGGCGTGGCATCAGCCACGCGATCACGTCCCTCAATGCAATGGGGCTTTAGAGGGTGCTGAAAAAGTCAGTTTTGCTTAAGGGCACGGCTTCAGCCGTGCCGCTAACGCTGCAAAATCAACGCGGCTTTAGCCGCTG
>NZ_DASUBE010000005.1:0-8712 GCF_035763405.1 Edaphobacter sp. | reverse complement strand
CCATTCTTACTGCTCTACTGCTTTGCTTTCGCTGCCGCCTTCTTTGCCGGAGCGGGAGCAGCCTTCTTCCAGAAGCTCGGGTTTGCCTGGACCCATGCATCGGGCACGTAGCTCATGGATGGCGAGAACTCGAACAGGTTGGTCTGGAGCGACTCGATGCAGGAAGCCGACAGTTCGCGGAACTTCTTCAGTCCGTCCTCGCCGAGCGCAGCTTGAAATGCCTTGCCCTGCGCCGCCTCATCATCGACCTCCGACAGCGACCGCATGGGCGAGACCACCAGGAACAGGTCCCCGTTGTCATGTCCATACTGACTCTCGAAGACCGCGGCGTGTACGCCCTCGACGTTCTCGTACCCGTGGCGGTACAGCTTGACCAGCTCCTTCCACTCGGCGATGTGCCCGAGACGCACCTTGATAGAGGTCAACTCCATATAGCGCATCTGCTCAATCTTGACTGCCGGGTGCGTGCTATAGTCCTCGTCGAATGTCCAGATGCTCTGGTCGGAACTGTTCAGCAGGTCGCCGTCAACCATCGCGTCGTGATCAAACGCCGCTGCAAGCGTCTTATTGTGCATCATGGCGTCGTTGTCCTTCTCCATGTCGGCAAAGGAGTTGTAGCCGACGATGAACAGCGAGCGCGGTTCGCCCGACATGGAGTTCATGGCAAAGTAGTGCGTTGGATACTTCGCCGCCTCCATCGCCCGGACAAAGGCGCTCTCGCTTTTCACGTGCAAGCTGCCTTGCCTGCCCGGCTTCAAAAACTCGCGCATGATCAGCAACACCTTCGGCGGATTGGTCGTGCCGTCGGGATTCTGACGCGACTGCGCCACCACAAACCCTGTCCCACTCAAAAGACAGCACCCCAGAGAGAATGTAAGCAGCTTTTTCATAGACTTAGCCTCCAGGCTTAAATCTTGGGTTGAAGATCGGTGAGGTTGGCGAACCTGCGCATCGAGTAGGGCCCAAAACACAACACAACATTACAAGTCGCTCGGTGAGCGCAAGACGGTGTTTCGATCATCCGGGAGGTGCTGGGAGAGAGCCGCCGGGAAGTGTACACCTTTCACCTTTGCCTGCAATACTTTTCTTCAGTAACCCGTGAAACAATACCCTCATGCGAATCGCCTACCTTGATTGCTTCGCCGGCATCAGCGGAGACATGCTGCTGGGTGCTCTGCTGGATGTTGGGCTCGATCCCCGGGTTCTCCAGGACGCCACCGCCGCGCTCAATCTTGGCGCGTCGCTGACGGTCGAGAAGGTGGACCGGTCTGGCATTTCGGCCACGAAGGTTCATGTGATGGATGGGGTGAAGCTGGCTGAGGCGGCTGCGGCGCACGGCCACCAGCATGACGAGCATGGCCATCAGCACCATCACGGGCGGCATTTGAGCGCGATTAAAAAAGTCATTGAATCAAGTAGTTTGCCGACTGAAGTTAAAGTAAAAGCTGTAGAAACATTTGAGCTGCTCGGGGCGAGTGAGGCCAGGATTCACAACGTTCCGGTGGAGAAGATCCACTTTCACGAGGTCGGGGCTGTGGACGCGATGGTGGACATTGTGGCGGCTACGGCGGGGCTTCATGCGCTCGGAGTGGAGCAGTGGTTCAGCTCGCCGCTGAATGTCGGCGGAGGAATGATCGACTGTGCGCACGGGCGCTTCCCGGTGCCCGCGCCAGCCACGGCGGATTTGCTGCGCGACGTGCCGACGTATTCGCAGCATGTGGACGAGGAACTGGTGACTCCGACCGGAGCGGCGATTGTGCGCGCGCTCGACCCCACCTTTGGCCCGCAGCCTGCGATGCGAGTGCAGAAGATTGGTTATGGTGCGGGCACGCGCAATCCGAAGGGCTTTCCGAACGTGCTGCGGCTCTCGATTGGCGAGTCAGCGGGCGCGGGCTATGGCTCGGTCGCGGTGCTGGAAACGGCGCTGGACGACCTGAGTCCGCAGATTCTGGCGCATGTTGCAGAGCGCGCGCTGGCGCTGGGGGCGCTGGATGTGATGTCCACGCCGGTGGTGATGAAGAAGGGCCGGCCGGGCACGCTGCTGACGGTGCTGGCGGAGGATGCGCAGGTGGCCGCGCTCGAAGACCTGCTGCTGAGGGAGACGAGCACGCTAGGTATTCGGATTCACCATGAGCGGCGCGCGTGTCTGGAGCGCAGCCACACGGCGGTCGCCACGCCTTATGGCGAGATACGCATCAAGCTTGGCTCGCGCTCGGGCGAGGTGCTGAACGCTGCGCCGGAGTTTGAGGACTGTCGAGCGGCTGCGGCTCAGCATGGCGTGCCGGTGAAACAGGTCCAGCAGGCGGCGATTGCGGCTTACCTGGGAGCGCAGGAAGGGACCCAGAGCAGATGAAGAGGAATATGCTGCTTGAACTTCTTGCCCAGGTGCAGTCCGGCGCGCTGACGCCCGAGGGTGCGAGCGAGCGCCTCGCCTCGTTGCCGTATGAGGACATCGGTCACACGCGCATTGACCACCACCGCATGCTGCGCACCGGCCTGCCGGAGGTGATCTATGCGCAGGACAAAACGCCCTCGCAGACGGCGGAGATCTTCGCGCGCATGGCTGCTGCGGGGGCCGATGTGCTCGCCACGCGCGTCCATCAGCCTACGGCGGAGGCGGTGCTCGCGGCGGTTCCTGCGGCGGTGCATCATCCTCAGGCGCGGGCGGTCACGTTGCGGCAATCGGCGGCGAAGGAGCCGGAGGGCTGCATCGCCGTGGTCTGCGCCGGGACGAGCGACCTGCCCGCTGCTGAAGAGGCCGCCGTCACGGCCGAGCTTTTCAACACGCAGGTGACGCGGCTTTACGATGTCGGGGTTGCGGGGCTGCATCGGCTGTTGGCTGTGCGCGAGCAACTGGCGGCGGCGAGCGCGATCATTGTGTGCGCGGGCATGGAAGGAGCGCTGCCGAGCGTGGTCGGCGGCCTGGTGGGCGTGCCGGTGATTGCGGTGCCTACTTCGGTTGGGTATGGGGCGAGCTTTGACGGGGCGGCGGCGCTGCTGGGAATGCTGAACTCGTGCTCGCCGAATGTGTCGGTGGTGAATATCGACAATGGCTTCGGCGCGGCGTATTCGGCGACGCTGATTGCCCGGATGGCGCATCGTTCGCAGGCCGGCTGAGCCTTGCCACGTTGCGTCCGCCGGACTAGACTTTCGCCCATGCGCAACGCAGCCCTGAAACTTCTCGCCCTTCTGCTGGTCCTTCCTCTGGCCGCGACGGCCAATGCGCAGGACTGGGCCAAGACCCGGCTCGATGCTTCGCCGCGTCACCGGGAGTATGTCACGCTTCATCACAATGGCCGCGCCGTCGAGGCGTTCATCGTGTATCCGGAGGTGAAGCAAAAGGTCCCTGTGGTCGTCATGATTCACGAGATCTTCGGCCTGACCGACTGGGCCAAGGAGATGGCCGATGAGATTGCCGCCGAGGGCTTCATCGTCGTCGCCCCCGACCTGCTCAGCGGCCACGGCCCCAACGGCGGCGGGTCGAGCGCCTTTCCTTCGACGGACGCGGCTGTTCATGCGGTCTCCGGACTTGACCCGAGCGATGTGAATGCGGACCTCGACGCGGCAGCCGATTATGCGAAGACGCTTCCGGCCTCGAACGGCAAGATGGCTGTCGCGGGCTTCTGTTGGGGAGGAGGCAAATCGTTCGCGTTCGCCACGCATCGCCATGATCTTTCAGCGGCATTTGTTTTCTATGGGCCGCCGCCGTCTGATCCGACTGCCGTCACCGCGCCGGTGTACGGCTTTTACGCGGGCAACGATGCACGCATCTCCGCCACCGTTCCCGATACGACGAAGACCATGCGGGCCGCGCACAAGATTTATGAGCCTGTGGTGTACGACGGGGCGGGGCACGGCTTCATGCGTGCCGGGGAGGCTCCCGACGCCACGCCTGCGAACAAAAAGGCGCGCGAAGAGGGCTTTGCGCGGCTGATCGCGCAGCTTAAGAAGCTGTGAGCAGGCGATAATGGAGTGTGCCCCACTCTCTTCAGGAACAGCTCGACCGCATCACACAGAACACGCGCTCGCTCGTGCAGCCGGAGCGGCTGGCCGTCTCAGAGCGGGCGACTGCCGAACTCTTTAACACGGGCATTGAAGACCGCGTGCTGAAGCCGGGGGCACAGGCTCCAGCGTTTACGCTTGAAGATGCTCGCACGGGGAAGCCGATTCGTTCGGCAGACCTGCTCGCCCTCGGGCCGCTGATCGTCAATTTTTTTCGCGGCCGCTGGTGTCCTTATTGCGTGACGGAGTTGGAGACGTGGCGCGATCTTTATCCTGAGGTCCGCCGCAGGGGCGCGTTGCTTGTCGCCGTCTCGCCGCAGACTACGCGCCAGAACAACTTCGCCATCGAGCAGCATGAGCTGCCGTTTCCTCTGCTCGCCGACTCCGGCGCGACGGTCGCGGAGGCGTTCGGCCTGGCCTATACCGTTCCCGCCGAGCACCGCCGCTACTTCCAGTCGATTCTGGTGAACATTCCGTTCAACAATGCGGGGCTGAGCTATCACAACGCGACCGAAGCAAGCTGGCGGCTGCCGCTGCCCGCCGTCTATGTGATTGGGCAGGATGGGACGGTGCTCTTTGCGGAGGCGCACGCTGATTTCCGCGTTCGGCCTGAGCCCGCGGAGGTGCTCGCCGCGCTTCACCGTTAAAGAGGGTGCTGAAAACGTGAGTTTGGTGGTGCGTGGAGAGAGGCCCGGGGCTAAAGAGGGTGATGAAAAAGTGTCTCGCCGGGAAGAAAGCGTACCTCAGCGGCTAAAGCTGCGTTGATTTTGCAGCGTTAGCGGCACGGCTGAAGCCGTGCCCTTAAGCAAAACTGACTTTTTCAGCACCCTCTTCAGCCCTTATATTTGCTGGATTTTTCGTGGGGCTGAAGAGGGTGTGTGAGAACCAGAATGATATGTCGGGCCTTCAGAGGGTACTGAAAAAGTCATTGGCGAAGAGAAAGGCGTACCTCAGCGGCTAAAGCCGCGTTGATTTTGCAGCGTTAGCGGCACGGCTGAAGCCGTGCCCTTAAGCAAAACGGACTTTTTCAGCACCCTCTTCAGCCCTCAGGGGCTATAGGAGCCCGTTTCCTGGGCCTTCGGCCCAGGCTGGTATATGTCGCGCCGTTGGCGCTGAATGCTTTGCGAAGTTCTCACACGGTCTCTGAAGCCCACGCTCATCCCCGAAGGCAACCGCGACGTGTGAAGTCACACCCTTTCAAGATCGAGATTTAATCAGCGGCTCCCTAGTCTGCTGAAGCGAGAGCTTCGCGCATGTAGGCCTTGGCGGCCTGGAAGTTTTCGGCGATGCGATAGGATTTTTCTACGATCTCGGCGGCGTGGATGGGCGAGAGGGTCTCGTTGGCGGTCTGCTCGAAGAGGGTGAGCCAGCGGTGGAAGTGTTGCGGGTCGAGCGGGAGCTGGAGGTGGGCCAGCATGGGATGGCCTTTGTAGCGGCCTGTGGTGAGCAGCACGCTGGACCAGAAATCTTTGAGCTTGGCGAGGTGGTGCGGCCAATCGCCGACGATGGCGTTGAAGATGGGGCCGATCTCGTCGTCCAGGCGGACCTTGGCGTAGAAACGATCGACGAGGAGGCTGATCTCTTCTTCGGTAATTTTTTCGGTTTCCATGCCCTTAGTTTAAGGGCCTGACGCGGGGTCGGCTATGACTGAAGTAGGAGACGCGCGTCCTTTCAGATAATATGTTTTTACTTCGATTTGTTGTTATGGGATATAGGATAGACGAGAGCGTCCCGGAGCAATAGCGGCTGATTGGAAGTCTGAAGAGCAGTATGAGAACGGTAGACATTTGACAGTGAAGGTGTGAAATACGGGGATCTCTCCGCTGCGGCGGCAAAAGCGTCGCCTTCGGTCGAGATGACGTGGTTTGGCGGTGCGGCAAACAGGGCTGGCTTCGGTTGAGATGACGTGGTGTAGTGGCGTGCCCTTAAGCAAAGCGCCCATGTTGCATAGATTTCATAGAGGTTCTGAACGTCTCCGACTCGTGTGTGTTGGGGCAAGTGGAAACAGGTGAAGGAAGTTGCGAGGGATGATGCAGGGAATTCGGCATGGAATTACGGCGGTGCTTGCTGTTGTTTTGAGCGTGAGCAGCGCGGCACAGACACAGGCCGCGCCGGAGGGGACACCGGAGCAGCGGGCCCAGGCGCTGGTTCGGCAGATGACGCTTGAGGAGAAGATCGATCAACTGCACGGGGTGAGCAATCAAGAGCACAACCGCTGGGTGCTGGGCGTGCCCAGGTTGGGGATTCCGCCACTGCCGATGGCGAATGGGCCGGCGGGCATTGGGCCGGCGGATCGCGTGCAGCCTCCGGGCACGGCGTTTCCTGCGCCGATTGCCGTGGCGGCGTCGTGGGACGTTGCCGCGGCGCGTGAGTATGGAGTTGTGGTGGCGGGCGAGTTGCAGGATATTGGCCGCTCGATGTTGGAGGCGCCAACAGTGAACATCGCGCGCATTCCGACGAGCGGGCGCACGTTTGAGGCTTATGGCGAAGATCCGTTTCTGACGAGTGAGATTGGTGTTGCGAATATCGAAGGTATTCAGAGCCTGGGGATGATTGCGAACGTAAAGCACTTCGCGCTGAACAATCAGGAGACGGACCGGCTCACCGTCAGCGCGGTAGCGGATGAGCGGACGATGCGGGAGATTTATTTTCCGGCGTTTGAGGCTGCGATTAAGCGCGCGCATGTTGCGTCGTTGATGTGTGCCTATAACAAGGTGAATGGCGAGTACGCCTGCCAGAACAAGTTTCTGCTGACGGATGTTCTGCGTAACGACTGGCACTTTGACGGATTCGTCGTGTCGGACTTTGGCGCGGCGCATAGCGGAGTGGGTGATTTGAATGCGGGCATGGATCTGGAGATGCCGACAGGACATACCTACAATCAGTCGCTGATGGAGCAGGTGAAGGCGGGCACGATCTCGGTGGCGCAGATTGATGCGCTGCTGGAGCATCGCTATGCGGCGATGATTCGCATGGGGCTGTTTGGCAAGGCGATTGAGATGCGTCCGATTCCGGAGAAGGCGAATGGCGAGGTGGCGCGGCGGCTTGCTGAAGAAGGGATGGTGCTGCTGCGCAATGAGGGGAATATTTTGCCGCTCGATGCGAAGCGCGCGGGCACGGTGGCGGTGATTGGTCCGATGGCTGATATGAATGTCGAGGGCGGCGGGGCGGCATACGTGATTGCTCTGCATACGGCGACGCCGATACAGGCGATGCAGGCGCGGCTGGGGCGAAGGATGATTGCCGCGCCGGTGGGTGCGCTGGGTTTGATTGACCAGTACGCGACGGTGGATGGGCTGGCGCTTTCGCCTCCGGGTGCGAAGGCTGGCGTGCATGGTGTGCAGGCGGAGTATTTCGACAATACGACGTTCTCGGGCACGCCGAAGGTAACTCGTGTGGAGCGTGTGCCGGAGTTGATTGCGGAGTTCGGGCCGCCTGCTGCGGGCTTGACCTCGCGCTTTTCGCTGCGCTGGACGGCGACGCTGACTGCTCCGGCGAGCGGCACGTACACGCTAGGCACGGAGGTGTGGGGCAGGGTGGCGCTTTATCTGGATGGAAAACAGGTTGCCGGTGGAATGGAGCATTCGACCGACATGCAGCCGCAGGTGGCGACGGTGCATCTGGAGGCGGGTCGCGTGTATACGCTGCGGTGCGACTATGTTTCGACCGGGCGCAGCATTGCGCGCGTCTTGTGCAGATGCCTGAGGGCGTGGAGCCTCCGGGGATTGCTGAAGCTGTGGCTGCGGCGAAGCGTGCGCATACGGCGATTGTGTTTGCGGGGGCGTGGTCGCATGAGGGGTATGATCGCTCGACGCTGGCGCTGCCGGGGTATCAGGATCGGTTGATCGAGGCCGTGGCGAAGGCGAATCCGCGCACGATTGTGGTGCTTGAAACGGGCGAGCCGGTGCTGATGCCCTGGCTTCACGACGTTGCATCAGTGGTGGAGGCCTGGTTCCCGGGAGAAGAAGGCGGGCCGGCGATTGCGAATGTGCTCTTCGGTGATGTGAATCCTGCGGGCAAGTTGCCGCTGACGTTTCCGGCGAGCGATGGTGAAGTGCCTGCTTCGACGCCGCGGCAGTATCCGGGGATTAACAAGGTGGAGTATTACAGCGAGAGGCTGAATGTGGGCTATCGCTGGCAGGATGCGGAGCAGAAGACGCCGCTGTTTCCGTTTGGCTTTGGCTTGTCGTATACGCATTTCAGCTTCAGCAATCTGAGCGCAACCGCGAATGCGGATGGCGATGTGAACGTGCAGGTGAAGGTGACGAACGATGGCAGGCGCAGCGGCGCGGAGGTTGCGCAACTGTATGTCGGGTTTCCAGCGGAGGCGGGCGAGCCGCCGTTGCAACTGAAGGGATTTCAGAAAGTGCAGCTCGCGGCGGGTGAGTCGAGCGAGGTGAGCTTCACGCTGGATCGGCGTGCGTTTTCGTACTGGTCAACGGAGGCGCACGGATGGCGTGTTGCTCCGGGGAGCTACACGATCCATGTTGGCGATTCTTCGCGGAACCTGCCGTTGGTGCAGACGATTCGCCGTTAGGGAGACCCTGATGAAGGTCAAAAAATCCCTCAGGGGCTAAAGAGGGTGCTGAAAAAGTCATTGGCGAAGAGAAAGGCGTACCTCAGCGGCTAAAGCCGCGTTGATTTTGCAGCGTTAGCGGCACGGCTGAAGCCGTGCCCTTAAGCAAAACTGACTTTTTCAGCACCCTCTAA
>NZ_DASUBE010000004.1:0-39128 GCF_035763405.1 Edaphobacter sp. | reverse complement strand
TCGGGCGCGCACGACGATTGCCTGATGGCCATGGCCATTGCGCAGGCCGCGCGCGCGGAGATGCTGGTGAGGAGAATCAGCTTTTAGCTCAAGGCTGGAAGCTGGAAGCCCTGTATTCTGTTGCGGAGGGAGACACGTTGGCGGTACTGGCGGTGCAGGCAATCCGAAGGATGCGCGGCGGGGCGCAGAGCCAGTTGATGCTCGCGTCTGATGGTCGCCTGTGGGTGGTGAAGTTTCAGAACAATCCGCAGCACCTGCGCGTGCTGGCCAATGAGCTGATTGCCACGCGGCTGGCCGAGGCCGTGGGCCTGACGGTGCCGGTGAGCGACGTGGTCGAGGTGACGGATTGGCTGGTTGAAAACTCGCCCGCCATGCAGCTCGACCTGCCGCGCGGCCAACGTCAACGTTACACGGCGGGGCTGCAGTTCGGCTCGCGCTTTGTGGGCGGCCTGATGCCCGGCCAGGTGGTGGACTATCTGCCCGAGCAGCAGTTGGCCGAGGTGCGCAACGTGGCGGAGTTTGCCGGAATGCTCTGCATCGACAAATGGACAGGCAACTGTAACGGACGGCAGGCGGTCTTCGAGCGCAGGCCGCGTGAGCGCAAGTACCGCGCGACGTTCATTGACCAGGGCTTCTGCTTCAACGCGGGCGAGTGGACGTTTCCAGACGCTCCGCTGCGCGGCGTGTATCAGCGCAACCAGGTGTACGAGCGCGTGACGGGTTGGGAGAGCTTCGAGCCGTGGCTGGGCCGCGTCGAGAAGATGGATGCTGCGAAACTGTGGTCGATTGCCGAGGCGGTGCCGCCGGAGTGGTACGGCGGCGACCTCGCCGAGATCGAGCGGCTGATGGAGCAGTTGCTCCGCCGCCGCGCGCGTGTGCGCGAACTGATTGAGTTGTTCCGTGACTCGGACCGGCGGCCGTTCCCGATGTGGAACGCCGGGAAGACCGTTGTCGTGCCGCGGCAGTTTGAAGAGTGGAGCGGTGTGGCAAAGTTTGTAATGTAGGGAGAAGCTGCTCTTGGAGGTCGTTTGAAGCAACGTGTGCCATGCGAGTTCTTCCTCATCCGGTATGTGCCGGACGTGGTGAAGGGCGAGTTTGCCAACATCGGCGTGCTTGCGCGCGAGGCAGGCAGCGCGGAGGGCGCGATGGTGCGCTTTACGCGCGACTGGAGCCGCGTGCGCTGCATGGATGCGGATGCGGACATTGGCCTGCTGGAGTCGCTCGAAGCTGAGATTGCCGCACGGCTTGCGGCGGGCACGGCGAATGCGCTTGATCTCAAGAAAGGGATCAAGCCGGTGATGCAGGTGCTCGAAGACACGCTTTCGAACTCGGTGCAGATCTCGGAGATGAAGGCGTCGCTGGCGGAGAGCCTGCCCGCCGAGCTGGAGCAGTTGATGCGCATGTACGTCGAGCCGCTGAAGGTGAAGGCGGAGCGCAGGAAGTCCGGGCGCGCGGCCATTGCGGGCGCGATGCGCACGGAGTTCGAGCGCGCGGGCGTGTGGGGCATGATGCGCAAACGCGTCGCCGCGTCGCTGTATACGCGCGCAGGCGACCCGACGAAGATCGATTGCGGCTACAGGGCCGCGCTCGAGACCGCGCCTGCAGGCGGCATCATTCGGATGTTTCAGGCGGTCTCGCTCGAGGGCGACGTCGAGGCTGCGAAGGGGCTGGCGTATTCGGCTCCGCAACTGCGCGAGGGAGTCGAGCGCGTGGAAGGCGCAACGCTGGACCTGACCGCTGTGGTCGAGCCGCTGCGCGAGGTCTCGAATGCGGAAGATGAGGCGACGGAGCGATACCGCTTCGGCGTGGACGCGATGGAGCGGCAGGCGATTCGCGTGGTGACGTTGAGCGACCTGGCGCGCGTGGCAGAGACGGCGAGGGTGGAGTTGAGAGTGTAGGGAATAGGGTGTAGGGAATAGGGTGTAGGGTGTAGAAGACGCGAGAGCATGGCATTTCTGCCATGCTCTTTTTTCGTAGGTCACGACTTCTGTCTTCTACACCCTATTCCCTACACCCTGTTCCCTGATCTGAGAGGAGCAAGCGATGGGAGTTCGAGAGACGGTGAAGGAAGTGTGGCAGCGGCTGGCTGGTGTCGAGGCTGCCGGCGATGCGACCAAGGGTGAACGGAAGACGGCGATGCTTCCGGCGATTTTGAGTCCTTATAACCCCATGCGCGGCGGGCAGCCTGCGCTGCCGAAACCTACGCCGGCGAACCTGCGCAAGTTCGCGGAGACGCCGGTGGTGCGCCGCGCGATCAATGTGGTGAAGGACAAGATTGCGAGCATGGACTGGCAGGTGCGCGTGCGGCGCGGCTATGAGAGCGCGTCCGTCGAAGACTGCGCGGCGCGGATGAACGCGCTGCGTCAGTGTCTGGAGGAGCCGAACACGGCCGACAGCTTTCGCGTGCTATGGGAACAGGTGCTCGAAGACCTGCTCGTCGGCGGCTTCGGCGCGGTGGAGATGGAGGCGACCGGCGACGCGGCGCGGCCGTTTCATCTGTGGGCGGTCGATGGCGCGACCATCCAGATTGACAGCAAGTGGGACGGAGACCCGGCCAAACCGCGCTATGCGCAGGCCACCGGACTGCCCGGGCAGCAGAAGATGGTGCCTCTGCTGGACGACGAGCTGATGTATCTGCGGCTCAATCCGCGCACGCATACGCCCTTCGGATTGGGGCGGCTGGAGGTGGCGTTCGAGACGGTGAACCAGTATCTAAGCGCGAGCCGCTATGCGTCGAAGCTGGCATCGAACTCGGTGGTGCAGTATGCGCTGTGGCTGAACGATGCGACGCCCGAGCAGCACGACCGGCTTATTCGCTGGTGGCAGGACGAGATTGAAGGCACAGGCCGCGTGCCTTTGCTGAGCTGCGAGCAGAAGCCCGAGGTGCTGCGCTTTGCAGGCGGCACCGACGCGGATCTGCGTCTGCAATGGCAGGACACGCTGGTGCGCATGATTGCGAATGCGTTCGAACTGCCGCCGATGCTGCTTGGTTCGATGAACGATGTGAACCGTTCGACCGCGACCGAGCTGGCCGACGAGGCGTTTCAAGGCGCGGTGGTGCCGGTGGCGAAGCTGCTGGCCGAGCACATCACGCGCGACCTGTTCGCCAAGAAGCTGGGTTGGCGCGAGTTCGAGTTCTGCTTCAACGCGCTCGAGAGCCGCGACGAGATGGAAGAGGTCCAGATTCAGAAGACGCTGATTGAAGCAGGCGTGATGACGGTGGACGAGGTGCGCGCCATGCGCGGGCTGACTCCGCTTGCGCCGGCTGCAACATCGACACAGACGGAGGCGATGTGAAGATTACGATCGACAATCTGGATGGCAAGGGCGCGGTGGACTACACGGCCGCGCTCGCTGCGGATGGGCCGGCGAAGATTGAGCGTGCGCTGAATGCGCCTTCGCGCGTGGGCGGGTTGCTCGATGTTGCGGGCGCCGGGCTGACTGTCCCGGTGCGACGCGGTCGCGTGGTGATGATCTCGGACGCGGGCACGGTCTTGTTCACGGGTTATCTGGCGACGGAGCCTGAGGCTGTCTACGCAGGCGTGGGCGTTGCGGGGCCGGTGTATCGCTATGCGTTCAGCGCGGTGAGCGATGAGTGGCTGCTCGACAAGCAGCCGCTCCCGGCAATCGGCGCCGGGCTGGCACAAACGGGCGGCGCGTTGCTTGAGACGCTGACCAATCGCGTGGACGCGGGGCTCTTCACAACGACGGACGTGATGACGGTGCCTGCGGTTGGCGTCTTCGAGCCTGTGCAGCGGGAGAACTGGTCGGCGAACGCGGCTGAGATTGCGGGTTCGACCTATGCGGCGTATCGCGTGGTGAACGGCGCGCTGACACTTGCTCCAGCAGGCACGGTGACTCATGCGCTGAGCGACGGCGACGGCACGTTGCAGGTGGCTGCGTTGAAGACTGCCTCTATTAAGGAGTTGGCCAACGATGTGACCGTGAGCGGCGAGATGGAGCCGACTGCCTACGTGCAGGAAGTCTTTGCGGGCGATGGCACGACGACGGTCTTCGAGCTTTCGGAGGCGCCGTACCGTCCAACGGGAACGGCTGCGACGCATCTGGTGAACGACAGCTTCAACCAGAGTGCGCTCGATACGCGGGTATGGCAGGTGGCCGATCCCGGCTCGCACCTGAGCCTTGGCGCGAACGGGCTGACGATGACCGGCGGCAACGGGCTGGACGGGCAGACGACGCTGACCGCGATTGACGCCATCGAGATGGGCGGAACGCTCGTCATCGAAGCGGGCAACGTGCAGCTTGGCGGCACGAGCACGGGTATTGTCGCGGGTCTGTACTCGGGCGCGACGGCGAGTGCGAACTGTTTTGCGGGTTATAACGTCAGGCAATCGAGCGGTGCGACAGTTGCGGTGCCGTTTGTGAACGGTGCTGAGGTGGGGACGGCGTTCACGCTGGTCTCGGGCCACACGTACACGCTGCGCATCCGGCTGCATTCGGTTGAGCCTGAGCGTGTCATGCAAACGTATTACGCGATGGTCGATGGCGCGATCCAGAGCTTTGGCGGGGGTGTCATCGCTGCGCCAATGGCGCTGGTCTTCGACGTGCTGGACCTGGGCGTGTCGTCGAACACTCCGGCGACGGTGCTCTACGACGGCGCGGTGGCGACATCGCCGGCGAGTTGCAGTTTCGTTGTGGCGAACAGCGTGGGGCTGGTCGGTTCGATGGGCTACTGCCGCGTGACGCAGACGGGTTCGGCGTGGGTGGTGAGCACGCTGCCCGGCGGCACGAAGCAGACGCGGCTGATCGGTATCGCGGGCGAGGGCGTCGATTGCAGGATCTCCGCTTCGGGCAAGGTGACGTTCTTTGCGGGCCGCGTGCCGGTGGCGGGCGAGTACGTGACGGTGCTGTATCGTGCGCGCGAGCGGGCGGTGGCGCGGCTGGCGAATGCGACGAGTGTGGCGGCTGAAGCGGCGGGCGGCGTTCCGGGCACGGCGCGGTGGCTGGGCAAGGTGCTCAGGCCTCCGGCGCGCAGTTCGGCCGACTGTGAGAGCGCAGCAGCGGCGGTGTTGAGCTTTGCTACGAGTCGCGCGGCGGCGCTTGCGGGCAAATACGTGGCGGTTAATCCTGCGGCAGACATCTGGCCAGGTGACGTGCTGGCGATCACGAGCAGCGACGAGACCACGAGTGTCGTGGTGCGCGCGGTCGAGATTGTCGACAGCGCGGCGGTGCCGGAGATGCTGACGTATCGCATTGCGTTTGCGAATGACTGGGCAGAGGCGCTGGGCATGAAGCTGTCGGAGGCGATTGCCGTCGATGCGCTGCTGCCTGCGGCGGCGTTGAGCGCGCCGGGTACCGTGCTGCCGAATTTGCAGGAGTTGCAACTGGTGAGTTCGACGACGACTGCGTTGCAGATTGATGCGGGCATGGATCCGCCTGTGGGCGGCGGCTTCGAGGTGAGGCGGCGCGATGGAGGCTTCGGCCCAGGCGTCGATCAGGACCTGGTGCTGCGCAGTCCGGTGCGGAGTTTCTCGGTTCCGCGCGAGGCGCAGGCGGAACGCTACTACGTGCGGATGTACGACGGCTCGACACCGCCGGTGTACTCGCGGTTTTCGAGCGCCGTCGTGGTGGATCTGCCGGTGAGCTAACGGAAGACTTAACGCCGAGTTGCATCGGTGGAATCGGTGTGAATCGGTGTTTGGCCTTGAGGGTTCGGGGGTGGGGGATGACGGAATTTGAGGGACAGGTGCTGGCGGACTTGAGTGTGTTGAAGAGCCAGATGGATCAGTTGATGGGTATCGGACAGCCGGGGCGGCTGACGCAACTTGAGGGGCGCGTCGAACGGCATGAGCGGGGCGTGCAGCGCATGAAGGGAGTCTTTACCGCTGCCGGAGCGTTGCTGGCGATCGTGCAGCTGGTGGTGGATTACTTGCGGCGGTGAGAGGCGAGTAAGGTGTGTTGAGTCTACGTTTGCGCGATGAAATAGCGCGTGAAGGGGTGCCCGAGGGCTCGGTGCTGCCCTGGCGAAACGCAGATTCCCTTCGGGAAGGACAAACAAAAAGGCACCCGGGCTTTGGTGGCGGGTTGAAGCAACAGCAGATTCCTCCCCCTTCGACTTCGCTCAGGGTACGGAACGGAAATGCCAAGGGACGGTGGAATGGAAATACGAAGATGGGCTCCCGGCGCAAACGTATAATCGAGGTCTATGAGTGACAAGCCGCTGGTGGGTGTGGTGATGGGGAGCCGCAATGATTATGCGGTGATGCGCAGCGCCGTCGAGGTGTTGCGCGAGTTTGGCGTGGCGCACGAGGCGCGTGTGGTCTCGGCGCATCGCACGCCTGATCTGCTGTTCGAGTACGCGGAGGCTGCCGTGGGGCGCGGGCTGCGCGTGATTATCGCGGGCGCGGGCGGCGCGGCGCATCTGCCCGGAATGCTTGCGGCGAAGACCGTGGTGCCGGTGCTGGGCGTGCCGATTCCTGCGACCGCGTTGCAGGGGCAGGACTCGCTGCTGAGCATTGTGCAGATGCCGAAGGGCATCCCCGTAGGTACGCTGGCGATTGGCGCGGCGGGCGCGATGAACGCAGGGCTGCTGGCGATTGCGATGCTCGCGACCACGGACCCGGCGTTGCAGAAGAAGTTGATGGCGTGGCGCGCGGCGCGGCGCGACGAGGTGCTGGCCCAGACTGTGGGCGACGACGAGGCGGGCGCGTGAGCACGACGACTTCGACGGCAAAGCGCGTTGCGGCAAAACCGATTCTTCCCGGCGCGACGATTGGCATCTTCGGCGGTGGTCAGCTTGGCCGCATGACGGCGATGGCGGCGCGCGAGATGGGCTATCGCGTGCAGGTGCTGGATCCGGACCCGGCGTGCGCGGCGCGGTTCGTGGTGGACAGTTGCATTGAGGCCGCGTGGGACGATGCGCGCGAGGCCGCGAACCTGGCGCGTGGATGCGATGTGGTCACGCTCGAGATCGAGCAGATTGCTCCAGTCAGCATGGCTGCGGCCGCAGCGCATGCTCCGGTGCGGCCCGGCGGCGCGATGCTGCGCATCATTCAGGACAGAGTGGTGCAGAAGGATTGGCTGCGCGAGCATGGTTTTCCCGTTGGCGACTACCGCGCGGTGCGCTCGCTGGACGAGGTGCGCGCGGCGATCCGCGAGCTGGGCGGCAGATGTTTCTGCAAGAGCGCGACGGGCGGCTACGATGGGCGCGGGCAGGGCAAGGTCGGCTTCAGCGCCGGTGCCTCGTTTGAAGATGAGGTGAGCGGCGCGTGGCAGGCTCTGGGTGAAGGGCCGGGTGTTGTGGAGAAGGCGGTCGAGCTGGAGCGCGAGATTTCGGTGCTGGTGGCGCGGTCGCCGAGCGGCGAAGTGAAGGCGTATCCGGCGGCGTGGAACTATCACGAGAACCAGATTCTGGCGTGGAGCGCGATGCCTGCTCCGCTTGCGCCGGCGATGGCGGCGAAGTCGCGCGAACTTGCAGGCGCGATTGCCGATGCGTTCGGGCTGGAGGGGATTTTGGCGGTCGAGATGTTCTGCACTACCGACGGCAGACTGCTGGTGAATGAGCTTGCGCCGCGTCCGCATAACAGCTACCACGCGAGCGTGCGGGCTTCGGTGACGAGCCAGTTCGAGCAGCTTGTGCGCGCGGTGTGTGACCTGCCGCTGGGCGAGGTGGATGTGGTGCAGCCGGCGGCGATTGCGAATCTGCTGGGCGAGGTGTGGCTGAATGCAGATGGTTCGCCGCGCGAGCCGCATTTTGATGCGGCGTTGGCGGTGCCGGGCGTGCGGCTGCATCTCTACGAGAAGCACAAGCCGCGCAGGGGACGGAAGATGGGACATCTCTCCGCTGTGGGCGCGACGGTGGATGAGGCGGTGAAGCTGGTGCTGGAGGCGAAGGCGCGGTTGTAGCGTGTGCTGGAGGCATAACACCGATTGGCGCCGGTGAACACCGATTCGACCGCGGATTGGCACGGATGAGCGCGGATGAAAAGCAGATTCCTCCGCTGCGCTGCGGAATGGAAATACATAAAGACTGCGGAATGAAATGCAAAGGGATGCGGAATGGAGATGCAAATCATCCGTGTTCATCCGCGCCAATCCGTGGTCGTTTTTAAATCGGTGCCAACGGTGCAAATCGGTGTTAAGCCTTGAGGAATTTCGGGGTGGGGGATGTCGATGGGTCAGTGGGTTGGGGGGCGGCGGGGGCGGAGTGCGTAGACGACGGCTCCCAGCAGGGCGATGAGGGCTGCGAAGGCGGGTGCAGGCAGGCCGGCGACGCGCTCTCCGCGCGCGGTCCAGAGAGCGAAGGCGATGAGTGCGGCGGGGCCGACGCCGAGCGCGATGGTGGCGGCGAGGCCTCCGGGGATGCGGAAGGGTCGAGGCATTGCTGGAGCTTTGACGCGGAGCACGGCGAGGGCGACGAACTCGAGCACGAGCGCGGCTCCGTAGAGGACGAGATCGATGGAGATGAGCCGCTCGAAGGTGAAGCCGAGTGCGAGCGCCCAGCCGATGCTGCATGCGATGACGCTGACCCAGGGAACGCCGTTGGACCATCGCCGGGCAAGCACACGGGGCAGCAGGCCGTCTTCGGCCATCGCAGAAGGCAGGCGCGTGAGCGAGAGCGTGAGCGCGTTGAAGGTGCCGAGACCGTCGAGCGAGCCGGAGAGGACGACGGCGAGCGCCAGCACGGGGCCGCCCATCAGCATGGCTGCATCGACCCACGCGCCGGTGGAGAAGCGCGCGGCGGGGATGCCGACCATCCAGACGCCAACGAGCGGCAGCATGTAGACGCACATGACGGTGAGGGTTGAGGCGAGCATGGCGCGCGGGTAGGCTCGCTGCGGCTCGTCTACTTCCTGCGCGATGGTGGAGGCGTTGTCCCAACCCATGTAGTTCCACATGGTGATGGCGATGGCTCCGCTGATGTCGGCGCTGGCGGGCGCGCCTGCCGCGGCCGGGGCGATGCCGTGTCTGATGAGGTGCCAGAGCACGAGCGCGATGAGCACAACGAAGGGCGAGAGTGAGATGGCCATCATGCGCGCGGAGCCGAGCCCGACAGAGACCGCACCGCGCAGGTTCCAGAGGGCGGAGATGGTGACGATGGCTAGCTTGAGCAGGAGGCCGCGGTGTCCTGAGGTCAGCTCGGGTGCGACGCGCGAGAGGTAGAGCACGAAGGTGGTGGGGTAGATGGCCATGTCGAAGACGCTGGCGGCGAGGCTGAGCCAGGCCTCCTGAAATCCCCAGAATGGGCCGAGGGCTTCGCGGACCCAGTGATAGAAGCCGCCGTCGAAGGGCAGGGCGGCGGCGAGCTCGCCGACCATGAGGCTGGTGGGCAGGCTCCAGAGGAGCGGCACGGCGAAGAGCAGGAGGAGCGCCCAGCCGTATCCGGCCATGCCGATGATGTCTTCGAGCCCGTAGGGGCCGCCGGACACCATGAAGTAGGTGGCGGCGACGAGCGGCAGCAGCCGCATCTTGTTGGTGTTGCCGTTCGCTCGGGCCAACCCGTCTCCTTGCTCGCTCCGTATCACAAATCTAACTGACGCGGACGCGGCGCGGCGGCGGCACGGTATAATCGGCTGTAGCCGAAGTGCAGCATGGTGCGGAGAGTTGGCCGAGTGGCTGAAGGCGGCGGTTTGCTAAACCGTTATAGGATCAAAAGTTCTATCGGGGGTTCGAATCCCCCACTCTCCGCCAGACCTGCCTGTTGAAGATGTCCGCCTGGATGGGTGCCTGGCGGAAGGCTTAACACCGATTGACACCGATGAACACTGATTCGACTGCGGATCTGCACGGATTTGCGCGGATGAAAAGCAGATCCTCCCGCTTCGCGGAAGGACGATAATTTCCGGGTTCCTGGCGGTGGTGGAAAAGCAGATTCCTCCGCTGCGCTGCGAAATGGAAGTACAAAGAGCTGCGGAATGAAATGCAACGGGGTGCGGAATTGGGGGGGCAACAGCGGGCTGGCGGGGTACAGGGGATGGGCGTTGGGGCGGGCGAAAAATGTATACGTCTACAAAATTCTGCGTCGTGTTTTGACTGACGAAAGAAAAATACAATTAGTAAAAATTTTCTTGACACTCACTTTCCTTGCCGGATAGGATTCGCAACAATCTTCCTCGGAGACATTTTATGAGCGAAATTATCTATCCGGCCGCAAAATTAGTTCGTATCTGGAACAAACCTGCCGCGCGGACGGCGCGTGTACTTGGGCTGGCCTTGATGGTCCTCGTCGGCTTGAGCGTGGCTGCGATGGCACAGACTTCGTCGTCTTCGGTGAACGGTATCGTGACCGATCCGACGGGCGGCGTTGTTCCGGGGGCGCAGGTCGTCCTCAGAAACGCGAGCACGAACGTGGAGCGCACGACGGTGTCGAACTCCTCCGGGTCCTACTTCTTCAACAGTGTGCCTCCGGCGCGGTATGTGCTGGTCTTCTCCGCGCCGAGCTTCCAGAAGGAGAGCATCGCGGCGTTCGACGTGGCGGTGGCGCAAGCCGTGACGGTGAACGCGGCGCTGAAACTGGGCGATGTCTCGCAGACGGTGACAGTGGAGGCGGCGGGCACGCAGGTGGAGAGCTCGACTTCGCAGCTTGGCACGGTGATCGGCGAGAAGGCTGTGACGGACCTGCCGCTGAACGGGCGGAACTTTACGCAACTGCTGACGCTGACGCCGGGCGTGACGCCGATCAGCACAGGCCAGAACAGTTCGGCGAGTAATACGCCGGTCATTGCCTCGGACTCGACGAGCTTTTCCTTCCCGTCGATCAATGGTGCGGGCAATCGTTCGACGGTCTATCTGGTGGATGGCCTGAACGACAACCAGGCCTGGTACAACACCTATGCTGTGCCTCCGATCATCGACACGATCCAGGAGTTCAAGATCAACTCGCACAACGACTCGCAATACGGGGGGACGCTGGGCGGCGTGGTCAACGTTGCGACCAAGGCGGGCACGAACAACTATCACGGCTCGGCGTGGGAGTTTTTGCGCAACAACGCCTTCGACGCAAGGTCTTATTTTGCGACCATCCCGCTTTCGTATCATCTGAACACGTTTGGCGGCCAGATGGGCGGCCCGGTGACGATTCCACACCTGTACAACGGGCGCGACAAGACGTTCTTTGAGATTGGATTCGAGGGAACGCACTACTCCGAATCGGGCTCGAGAGACATCCTGATGCCCACCGACGCGCAGCTCAATGGAGACTTCAGCAGCGCCACGACCGGTGTGAAGACCGGCGGGACCTGCAACGCGGGCGATACCACGGTGCACACGTACGCGTGCCAGCTTTACGATCCGACGGTCGCCAACAATGCGGCAACGCCGAGCCGTCCGGCCTTCCTCGGCAATCAGATCCCCACGTCGAAGATGAGCCCGTATTCGCTCGCGTTCATCAAGGCGATCTTCGGCGGACTCAAGCCGATTGTCATTCCTGGAAAGTCACCTACTTCGGCGAACTATCAGATCACCGATCCGAAGCGGCAGACGGTGTACAACTACACGGGCCGGATCGATCAGCACATCGGCACGAAGGACTTCATCTTCTTCCGGTACTCGGCGATTCAGTGGTCGCAGACACAGCCGAGCACGCTTCCCACGTTGTTCAGTTCGCTGGAGCTGCCTTCACAGCAGTACGGCGTGAGCTGGATGCACGTCTTCAGTCCGACGACGAGCATGCAGGTGCAGTACGGCAGAACGCACGTCGAGGACGACTCGCTGACGCAGTTCCAGAACCGCAAGATTGCTCAGATCTACGGATGCTCGCCGGACATGTGCAACTCGTTTGTGGGCGGAGCGTCGGTACTGGTGACGCAGTCGGTGACGGGCGGCTTCGGCGGGGGCGAGATCAACAGTCCGTCGAAGAACCTGTCGAGCATTCACGAGTGGTCGGGCAGCGTGATGAAGACGCTGGGCAACCATCAGATCCAGGCCGGGGGCGCCTGGGACCAGGTGAACTATACGGCCATCCTGCGGCAAGGCGCGGTGAACTTTACAGGTGCATCGACAGGGAACTTCTTTGGAAACCCGAACTCGCCTGCCGGCATGAGCAAAGCGCAGGTGAGCGCGCAGTCGGGCTTCGGGCTGGCAGACTTTCTGCTGGACTACCCGAACAACGAGAACAAGCGCAACGTGCTGCTGACGGAGCGGCCGGGCGGGATCGGCAGCATCTATCTACAGGACAGTTGGAAGATGACACGCGACCTGACGGTGAACTACGGCATCCGCTATGACCGCAGTGTGATTCCTGCGTTCGGTACACAGGCTTCGGTGGGGCTCCAGGGCAGCATCGAGACCGGCGACTTCGATTTCAACAACGGCGATTACATTCTTCAACAGTTGCCGCCGCTGTGCAGCGACCGGCATCACGCGCCGTGCCTGCCCAGCGCGACGCTTCCCGCGCATGTCCGCGTCGCCCTGGGCAAGAAGATTCTGCATGGCAGCAAGGACAATATCAGCCCGCGCCTGGGCTTTGCCTACCGCGTCAACGATACGATGTCGGTGCGCGGCGGCTTTGGCATGAGCTACGACAACTGGGCGGGCATTATCCAGATGACGCAGAACTACCAGGGCTCGTGGCCGGACACGGGCACTTTGCAGATCGACGGCACCAACACACCGGGCACGCCCTATACGTCGGCACAGGACCCCTTTGCCGATAACGGCGGCAACCTGCCTTCGGCGACGCCCTTCGACAAGGCGAATGTGAACTATATGGTCGATCCGCGGTGGAAGAATCCTTACTCGGAGCAGTACAACCTGGGCATCGAGCAGCAGTTCGGCGGGCACACGATTCTGTCGCTGAACTATGTCGGGTCGTCTTCGCACCGGATGGACATCGGCGGCTACTACAACACGGGCACGCCTGCGGTGGCGGCTTCGTTCGCCGCACGGCAGAAGGCCGGCACGACGGGGCAGCCGTTCCCCTACGCATACCCCCAGAAGTCGTGGGACCACAGCGGGGCGACGGCATCGTATAACGCGCTACAGGCATCGGTGGCGCGGCATTTCAGCTCGGGCTTCGGCTACACGGTGGCGTATACGTGGAGCAAGACGCTGAATGAAGGCGGCGACGGATACTTCGGCGTGGAGGGTGGCGTTCCGGAAGACCCATACAATCCGAAGGGGAGCCGTGGACCCGCCAGCTTCAACATTCCCCAGATACTGAGCACCCATGCTCTCTATGAACTGCCCTTTGGGACTGGAAGAAGGTTCGCGACTGGCCACAGCGTGCCCGATTTTCTGATGGGCGGATGGCAACTGAATGGGATCTTCTCGGTGCGCACGGGGCAGAATTTTACTGTCATGGCAACCGGGGACATAGCCAATACCGGAAACGCGAAGACATACGAGCGGGCCAATCAGGTGGGCGACCCCCACTACAGCGGCGTGATTGCCGCGAACCCGGGCTGTACGCCTCCTGCCGGTCCTCTGGGGACCCGTTCGCAGTGGTTCAATCCGTGCGCGTTTGAAACGCCGGCGGTCGGCACTCTGGGCACTGGGCCACGAAATTCTCTCCACGGGCCTACCTACTGGAACGCGGATACATCGGTGCACAGGGTGTTCCGCATCCGCGAGGGGCTCTCGGTTAAATTCGACGCCGAGGCGTTCAACGTGTTCAACCATCCTATCTTCGGCACGCCCGGCTCGACGGTGAATAAACCGACCGACCTCGGCCAGATCAACTCGGTTGCGAACTCGAGCCGCATTCTGCAATTCGCGGCGAAGGTGCAGTTCTAGCGGAGGCTCCGGGATTGGCTGAGGTGATTCGGGGAAGGCTTAACACCGATTTGCACCGATGTACACCGATTAAAGACGATCACGGATTTGTGCGGAGGACGCGGATGGAATCGCTGGTCTGGGCGACAGTTGCCACTGGCTAAGGAAAATACGGGGGTCTCTCGGCTACGGAACGGACGATGGTGCTGTCCGTTCCTCCGGTCGAGATGACGTGCGTTGATTGTGTGCAAGATGCTGCTTTGGCCTGAGTGGTTGCGGATGGAACGTGGCGGAGGCGCGTGTTGGCGGAAGGGAGTTGCGGGGATAGAATGCTATGCTTGCACCACTTGATGAGAATCCAGCATAGCAGGGAGCTTTTCTCGTATGATGCCGCTTCCGTCGATCGCTTGTCTTCTATCGTTTGAGTGTGTGGCGAGGCATGGCAGCGTCTCGCGTGCGGCGGTGGAGCTGAACCTGACGCAGAGCGCGGTGAGTCGCCAGATACGGCAACTGGAAGAGCTGCTGGATGTGTCGCTGTTCGAGCGTGTGCGGCAGCGGGTGGTGATTACGGATGCGGGCCGTCTGTATCTGAAGGACGTCAACCGCGTGATGGTGGATTTGAAGGACTCGACCAGCAGGATTATGTCGTGCGGGGGCAGTGCGACACTGTTGAACCTGGCGGTGCTGCCGACCTTTGCCACGCGATGGCTGGTGCCGCGGCTGCCGGGTTTTCTTGAGAAGCACCAGGATGTGACGGTGAATTTTTCCACGAGAACGTCACAGTTCGACTTCAGTGTGGAGCCGTTTGACGCCGCGATTCACTACGGTTCGCCGAGCTGGCCGGGGACGGTGGCTTATCACCTGATGGACGAGGACACGGTGCCGGTGTGCAGTCCGAAGTACGAGGCGTTGCAGCGACTCAAGAAGCCTGTGGACCTGAGGCGTGCTTCTCTGCTGCACCAATCGACGCGCACGGAGGCGTGGGCGGATTGGTTCGAGGCGATGGAGATGGACCACGCGCATCCGTTGCGCGGTCCGCGGTTCGAGCAGTTTGCGATGATTGCGCAGGCGGCAGTGTCGGGGTTGGGGGTGGCGCTCTTGCCGAAGCTGCTGATTGAGGAGGAGCTGGCGTCAGGTAAACTGACGCTGCTGTTTGGCCAATCGATCCGGAGCGCGCGTTCGTATTACATTGTGCTGCCGGAGGTGAAGGCAGCCTCTCCGCTGGCCAATGCGTTTACGCGGTGGATCATCCGGGAAGCGAAGATGAGTTCGCCGGTAGATTATTCCTAAAATTCATCAACTGTTCCAAATTTATTGATAGCGTTATCAGGTTTCCGAATGCTAATGTTTCGGCTGCGCAAAGCAGAGCACACACTATGGGCCTGAACGAGGAACCGGTGTGGGCGGATTTCGTTACCGGTAACTTTCGGCAAATGATGCAAACATTGAACTGAGTGAAGTTGCACGAGAAAGGGTTGGTTGCGTATGAGGTCGAAGCACGTGTTGCGGATGTTGGTTTGCTGTCTGGCTCTGTTTTTGACGCGGTCTGTGCTGGCGCAGGCGACGACGTCGCTCTCCGGCACAGTGACGGACACAAGCGGTGCCGTGGTGCCGGGAGCGGCGGTGAAGCTGGTGTCTCCGCTGACGGGGGTGACGCGCGCGACGACCACCGACAAGGGGGGTGCGTATGCCTTTCCGCAGCTTGCACCCGGACGGTACGAGCTGACGGTGGTCTCGGCTGGATTTGCGACCGCCAAGCGACCTGCGTTCGACCTGCTGGTGAGCCAGCCGGCGACAATCAACATGACGCTTTCCGTAGCGACGAGCGTTTCGGAGGTGACGGTATCTGCGGGCGGCCAGCCCATGCTGAATACGACCGACGCGACGCTGGGCAATACCTTCGAGGGCAAGCAGATTCAGGATCTGCCGATTGAAGGACGCAACGTGCCCGACCTGCTGAGCCTTCAGCCTGGCGTGACGTTTCTGGGGCGGACCGACAGCAATACGGGCAACACCTCGGTGGGCAATACCAGTGGCGACTCGCGCAGCGGCGCGACCAACGGAGGGCGCTCGGACCAGTCGAACATCACGCTTGACGGCGTGGATGTGAACGACGTGAACAACGGCTATGCGTTTACGAGCGTGCTGCGCGTGACGCAGGATTCGGTCTCAGAGTTTCGCGTGACGACGACCAATCCGAACGCGGAGGAGGGCCGCTCGTCGGGAGCGCAGGTGGCACTGGTAACACGCAGCGGGACCAACAGTATCCACGGCGCGGTCTATGCCTATAACCGCAACAATTTGTTTCATGCCAATGACTTCTTCAACAAGCAGACACAGGCGGCCGAGAAGCTGCCGAACACGCCTCTGAAGCTGATTCGCAACGTCTTCGGGGCCGACATCGGCGGGCCCATCAAGAAGGATCGCGCGTTTTACTTTTTGAACTACGAAGGACGGCGCGATACGCAGGGCTTTGTCTCGAACGGCAATACGGTGCCGCGCGACTCGCTGCGGCAGGGGTTTATTACCTATACCTGCGCCAATGCCTCCGCCTGCCCGGGCGGGACCTATACGCTGACGCCGGACCAAATCAAGAGCATGGACCCGCAGAACATTGGTGCGAATGCTGCGGTTGAGGCGCTGTTTGCCAAGTATCCGGAGCCGAACAACCCGACCGTGGGCGACGGGTTGAACACCGAAGGCTACAGCTTCGCTTACAACGCCAAGCGCAGCTACAACACCTACATTGCGCGGCTGGACTGGGACATCGACCGGGCGGGCAAGCACACGGTCTTCTGGCGCGGCAATCTACAGAACGATAGGGAGCCGGGCGGACCGCAGTTTCCCGGCCAGCCGGCCAGCAGCACGACGCTCACCAACAGCAAAGGCTTTGGCGCGGGCTATACGTATCTGATCAGCAGTAGTCTGGTGAATGCCGTGATCTTCGGGTTGACGCGGCAGGGCGTCAGCAGCTCGGGCCTGGTATCGGCTCCTTACGTGACGCTGCAAGGCACGACGCCGCTCACGTCGAACTCGTCGTCCCACTCGGCCATGACTCCCGTCTACAACCTTGCGGACAACCTGACGTGGACGAAGGGCGGTCACAACATCGCGTTCGGCACAAACATCCGTTTTATCTCGAACCGCTCTTCGAGCAACTCTCTTTCCTACTCGAATGCGACGGGGACGTATCAGTATCTGAATCCGGCCGCGATTGCGGGCGGCGGCGGGCCGTTCGATCCTGGGGCGTTTGGCTTTCCGGACGTGGCGAACAAGTTCAAGGGGCCCTACAACTCGGCCCTGATGGGACTGGTCGGCATCATCAACGTAGGCAACATTACCTACAACAACACCAAGGATGGCAAGGTGCTTCCGGTCGGCACTCCTGTGGTTCGGAACTACCGCTGGAACGAGTATGAGTTCTACGGACAGGACACGTGGAAGGCGACGAGGAACCTGAGCCTGACCTATGGCCTGCGCTACTCGTACCTACAGACGCCGGCGGAGACCTCGGGCAACCAGGTGGGTGTGTGCGTGTTGACGGGCGATGCGTGCGCGTCGGGGAACTTCTCGCTGTCGAACTGGGTCAACCAGCGCGGTTCGCTGGCGGCACAGGGTAAGGCGGCAATCGGCGCGGGCGAGCTGGGCTTCCCGCTGAGCGGCCGCTACAACGGCAAGCCGGATTACTGGCAGCCCAGCAAGGTGGACTTTGCTCCGCGGTTTGCCGTGGCTTACTCGCCTTCGGTGACGACGGGCTTCTGGGGAAGGCTGCTGGGCAATAACCTGAGCAGCATTCGCGCGGGATATTCGCTGGTCTTTGACCACTTCGGCGCCGGCATCACGAACAGCTTCGACACGGAAGGCTCGTTCGGGCTGGCGACGACGCTCCAGACCAGCGCGGGCGTGCTGAAGATTGGGAACGCACCGCGCTTCACCTCGGTCAACGCGGTTCCACAGAGCCTGCTGCCGGCGGCGCCCGCGGTCGGCTTTCCGGGCATCCCGGTGCGCAGCGGCCCGACCAGCGGCGCAATCTACTGGTCAGAAGACTCGGGCGTGAAGACGCCGTATGCACACCTGATCGATCTCTCGTTTACGCGCCAGATCGGCAACGGCTCGTCGTTTGAGGTGTCTTACGTGGGACACCTCGCACACCATCTCTTCGAGCAGGAAGACGTAGCCATGCCGACGAACCTGTCGGCGGCGGGAACCACGTACTTTGCAGCGGCAAGGCAGATGGCGCTGCTGTCACGCGCGAACGGCGGCAACGGCGTGGACGTCTCGACGGTTGCGCCGATTGCCTATTGGCAGCAGCTATTCAGCGCGCTCGACGGTCAGGACATCGGCTTCGGGCCGGGATTGACGGCGACGCAGAACATCTATCTGCTGTATCAGGAGAACATCTACAACGAGGCCAACGCGCTCTATGCGCTGGACATGCCGGATGCGGCGACCGATGCAGGCATCAATCCGGACGGGGCGTATCCGTCGAACCGGTTCTATCACGACCAGTTCTCGGCGCTCTATGCGTGGCGCTCAGTCGGGGCTTCCAACTACAACGCGCTGCAGGCGGTCTACCGGCAGAAGGTGGGTCTGGGCTTGCAGTTCGACCTGAACTACACCTACTCGAAGTCGTTGGACACGACATCTCAGGCAGAGCGGCTGGGTAGCTCGGGGGGAATCAACAATGCGCAGATCTTCAATACATGGGATCCGAACCAGATCTATGGGGCATCGGACTTCGACATTCGGCACCAGATCAACTCGAACTACATCTGGACGCTGCCGTTCGGGCGCGGACAGCGGTTTGTGTCGTCGATCGGGCGCGTGGCCGACCTGGTGATCGGCGGGTGGGAGACGACGGGGATCGTTCGCTGGACCAGCGGGCTGCCCTTCGCGGTCGATAACGGCGGCAACTATCCGACGAACTATGACATTCAGGGATTCGCCACGCAGATTGGCAAGATCCCCTCTGGGCACGGCAAGCTGCAACAGCGGTTTGCCGATCCGGTGGAGGCGAATGCGGCGTTCGACTTTACGCTGCCGGGTGACTCGGGTACACGGAATCCGCTGCGCGGCGACGGGTACTTCTCCGTGGATGCGGGTCTGCACAAGACGTTTGCCCTGACGGAGCGGTACAAACTGAAGGCTGGTATCGAGGTCTTCAATGTGTCGAACAGCGTGCGCTTCGATGCTCATTCCATCGCGGCGAACGTGGACAACGCGCATACCTTCGGCAACGCAAGGAGCGAGCTGACGAACCCGCGGCTGGCGCAGTTCTTCGCGCGGTTCGAGTTCTGAGGCGCGGAAGGAGAATCAAACAGGAAGGCCGTCCCGGTGTGGGACGGCCTTCCTTGTGTTTGGAGTAAAGCTGGTTACTCGCGCTCAGACTCGGAACGCTTCCAGTTGATGAGGTCGCCGAGCGTGGTGCTCGATGAGGAGGACGAAGACGAGGAACTGGAGCTGCCCTTGGGGGACTTCTCGCGCTCCTTGTAGCTTTCGACCTCGGCGCGGCTGGCCTCTTCGCCTACGGCGCGGATGCTGAGACCGACCTTCTTCTCGTCCTGGTTCATCTTGACGATCTTGAAGTCGTGCTCTGAGTCCACGTCGAGATGCACGGGCTTGTTGTTGCCATCGACCGCTTCGGAGACGTGGCAGAGGCCCTCGACTCCTTCGGCGATTTCGATGAAGGCGCCGAACTGTGCGGTGCGCAGGACCTTGCCGTGGATGACATCTCCGACGCGGTGCTGCGCGAAGAAGGTGTCCCAGACATCCGGCTGGAGCTGCTTGACGCCGAGCGAGAGGCGGCGGTTCTCGGGCTCGACGCCCAGAACGATGGCCTTGATCTTCTCACCCTTCTTGAGCACCTCGGAGGGATGCTTGATGCGCTTGGTCCAGCTCAGGTTCGAGACGTGAACCAGGCCATCGATGCCATCCTCGATCTCGATGAAGGCACCGAAGTCGGTGAGGTTGCGCACGCGGCCTTCGACGATGGAGCCGGTGGGGTACTTGCCCTCCAACTGCTCCCAGGGGTTGTCCTGCAACTGCTTCATGCCGAGCGAAATGCGGCGGTCTGTCGGGTTCACACTCAGGATGATGGTGTCCACCTCGTCGCCGGGCTTGACCATCTTCGAGGGGTGCTTCATGCGCTTCGACCACGTCATTTCGGAGACGTGGACGAGGCCCTCGATGCCCTGTTCGAGCTCGACGAACGCGCCGTAGTCGGTGACGGAGAGGACGCGGCCGCGCACCTGCGCGCCGATGGGGTAACGCTCGATGGCGTCGAGCCACGGGTCGGGTGTCAACTGCTTGAAGCCGAGCGAGACGCGCTGCTTGTCCTTGTCGAACTTCAACACCTTGACCTGGATCTCGTCGCCGACGTTGACGAGGTCGCGCGGGTGGGTCAGGCGGCCCCAGCTCATGTCGGTGATGTGCAGCAGGCCGTCGAGACCGCCGAGATCGACGAACGCGCCGTAGTCGGTCAGGTTCTTGACCGTGCCGGTCAGCACGCTGCCCTCTTCGAGGGTCTGGAGCGTGACGGCCTTCTTGGCGTTCAGGTCCTCTTCGAGCAGGTCCTTGCGGCTGATGACGACGTTGCCGCGCTTCTTGTTCAGCTTGATGACGCGGACCTCGATCTCCGTGCCGATGTAGCCGTCGAGATTGCGGACGGGCCGGACCTCGACCTGCGAGCCGGGCAGGAACGCCTTGATGCCGATGTCCACGGTGAGGCCGCCTTTGACGCGGCTGAGCACCATGCCCTTGACCGGAGTCTTTTCGGTCGCGGCAAGCTCGAGCTTGTCCCAGACCTTGTGACGGAGCGCCTTTTCGTAACTGACCAGGTATCCGCCCTCGGGCTCCTCGCGTTCGACCACAACCTCGACCGTATCGCCGGTCTGGAACTTGGGCTGTCCATGAATGTCCAGCACCTGCTCCAGCGGGATGAGGCCCTCCGACTTGAGACCGATATCGACAACAACATGCTTGTCGGTGATCTTGACGACGGTGCCGGTGATAATGGTCTCCTCCGCCGTCAGGTTCTGAGCGGCGGCGGACTCGGCTGCCTGCTCGCGGTCGAAGCTGGCGAGGGCGGCGGCAAAGTCTGCGGCATCGTAGTTCAGATCATCGGATTCGTCCGCGGCGGCGATGGCGTGGCCATGCTCGGGGGACGTTTCGTGGGCAGTCTCATGCTGCTGGGTTGGGGTGGATTCAGACAGGGCGGATGACTCCGCTGTCGCTTCGGGCGCCAGGACTTCGGTTTCGGTGGTCAGGGGTTTACTCTCGTTAATGTCAGATTGATGGTTGTCTACCATGTGTATGCGGACTCCGGGATCCAGAGACTCATCCTCTTCGGGCGGCGATTGCGGCGGAGACAAGCAGTGTGACCGGCGGAGATGCCGGCTGTTTATGCCCGTAGCAGCTTTGGCGAGAAGAGATGAATCATGTCTTGCTTGAGGGTCCATTGCCTGGTTCCCACACGCAATGGCTCACAGCTAAAGGATAGAACCTTTCTGGAAATCGCGTCAACCAAGGCGGGCGGGTGGGAGCGGCTGTAGACGGGGATGAAGCCCTGGCTGCGGACAGGCAACGTTCAAGATTCGACGCTTATACTCAACTCCATGGACCGACTCTGGACGCCCTGGCGTTACAGCTATGTGACGGGAACCAGCCGCGAGGGCCGCACGGGGGTGCCGGAGGCGCTGGCCGCGTGGCCGCCGACCGAGGCCGAGGACCGGCACTGCGTTTTCTGCAACATGGTGGCGGCAACGGATTATGCGATTGCACACGGTATGGCGCGCGAGGACGCTGAGCGGGCCGCACGCATCGTACATCGAGGCATGCACTGCTTTGTGTGCCTGAATGCGTTTCCGTACTCGACCGGGCATTTGCTGATCTCGCCGTACCGGCATGTGGATTCGCTTGCCGGTATGACCACTGAAGAGGCTCAGGAGATGATCCTGACGGCGCAGCGGGCGGAAGTTGCTCTGCGCACGGTCTATCGGCCGAGCGGCCTGAATATGGGGTTGAACCTTGGAGAAGCGGCCGGCGCGGGTGTCGCGGGGCATGTTCACCTGCACGCGCTGCCGCGCTGGACGGGTGACACTAATTTTATGACCGTCTGTGCCGAAACCCGTGTACTTCCGGAGGCGTTGGAGGTATCATGGGACAAGCTTCGGAGCCAGTTCCGGAGCTGATACAACTCACGTCAACGTCGCACCCATCGAATGCTATAGAGAAGGCGAAACCTCGCCAGTCATCGAGGGTCCAATGACACCGTTGCAGAGCATCTCCCCCGCCTATCTTAGGTCAGGTTCTCCGGCTGAACGCGAGAATCGCGGCACCCCCGCTCCTGATCCGCGCCCTTATCTGATTACCGGTCAGCGCCGCAAGTCCGTTGCTTCGGCGCAAAAATATCTTTCTCTCTTTCCCCATGAGGCCGAGGATGCACGGCTCACGGGTTCGACTCGCTCGCTGTTCCGCAGACTGCTGGCCCTCAATCTTCCGGGAACCACGGTCCGCGTGGAAGAGCGTGCCGGCGAAGTGGTCGAAGGACTCTTTGGACGGTCGAAGTCGAAGATCGCCTGAAGGGATGACAGTCTTGTGAATAAAACGGGACCCTGCTTCGGCAGGGTCTTTTCTTGTCCTGGAAGCTGGCTCCGGCGGCTTGCTTATTGAGGGGTCGAAAGGGGAAGGGTGTTTGAGGTGGCGTCTTCGTGCCCGCGCAGGTTTCTGGGCCGGGGGATGCGCGTGGCCTCGAAGCTGGTAATCTTCCACACGCCGGAGGGCTGCCGCTGGTAGACGCGCGTGTAGCGGTAGCTGCCCTGGACCAGCATGCCTTCGTTGGTGCCGACGATGTCGGCGCGCGAGGTGACGATGGCCAACTGGCCCACCAGTTTGATCTGCATATCGCCGAGGTCGAGTCGGGTGAGGACAATCTTGTGCTCGCGGACGCGCTCCAGTTGCTGGGTCTTAGTGCTGACCTGCCCGGTCATGGAGATGCCGATGTAGTCGTCGGAGAGCATTTTCTCCATGGTTGCGACATCGCCGGTCAGTCGCGCGCGGCGCCACTGCTCTTCCAGTACCTCGACCTGCTTTTTGGCGTCGTGTTTGCGCTCATGCGGCGGATGGATGGCAAAGGCGGGCTGTGCAAGGTTTGCGGCTGCTGCCAGAACTACTGCGACCGCTGTCACTGAACCCCGAATTGGCCGACCGCAGAACCGCATAGGCGTACCGGATGGTAGACCGATTTGCCGCCGCGAGTCAAAACAACTTTCGTTGCAGAGACCGCGGCAGCTACTCCCCAACAATTTCTTAGATGCATGAAAACGTCGAAGTTAGCACGCCGTCTGCGGAAGACAGGCGATCAGCAGACCGCCATTAAGTCTTCAATCTCGCGGTTGCGCATCTTCTGGTAGAGGCCGCCGACGACATACTGGCGGAAGTGCTCGGTCGAGCGATGGTGCTCGAGTGCGGCCTCATCCACATATTGCTCGTAGAGCAGCACCATGCAGGGCTCACCTTCGACGAAGTGAGGGATGTAGCTGACGCAGCCGGGCTCGCTGCGGGTGGCAGCGGTCAGCTTGCAGAGCATCTCGGAGATCTCGTCGTGGTCTTCGTGCTCGAAGGTCATCCGCACAATAAAGCTCAACATATTGTCAGCCTCGTCGCTGGATGAAGCCAGCGTATCCCTTATGCCTTCAGTGCCTCTTCAAACCCGGGCAAGGTCATGGTCTGGTCGCGGTCGGGTCCGGTGGAGACCATGCCGATCTTCGCGCCGGATTCTTTCTCGAGGAACCGCAGATAATCCTGCGCCAGCCGGGGCAGTTTGTCGAATTCGGTGATGCCCTCGGTCGAGGCGTTCCAGCCCTTGAGCGTGGTGTAGATCGGCTGGATCGACTCGAATCCCCGCATGTCGGCGGGAATGACGTCTGTGATTTTACCGTCAATTTTATAGCCGGTGCAGACGGGAATCTCGGCGCACTCGTCCATCACATCCATTTTGGTGACGACCAGCCACTCGGTGCCGTTAATCATATTGCTGTAGCGCAGCAGGGGCAGGTCGAGCCAGCCGCAGCGACGGGGACGGCCTGTAACCGCGCCATACTCCTGCCCGCGCGCGCGCAACAGGTCGGCGGAGTTGTCGTGGATCTCGGTCGGGAACGGGCCTTCGCCCACGCGCGTGACATACGCCTTGGTCACGCCGATGACCGTGCCAATCTGTGTGGGTCCGACGCCTGTGCCGGTGACTGCGCCGCCCGCCGTGGCGGAGGAAGAGGTGACAAATGGATAGGTGCCGTGGTCGATGTCGAGCAGCGCACCCTGTGCGCCTTCAAACATGACGTTCTCGCCGTTGCGGATGGCTTCGTTCAGCAGTACGGCGGTGTCGGTGACGAAGGGCGCAACCTGTTCGGCGGCGCGGGTGTACTCCTCGTACATCGTCTTGGGGTCCAGCGGTTCGGTGCCGAAGAGCGCATGGGCGATGGTGTTCTTTTCGTGGCAGGCGTTCTCGATGTGCGTGCGCAGGAGCGCCGAGTTCAGCAGATCGACCACGCGCAGGCCGCTGCGGTGCATCTTGTCCTCGTAGGCCGGGCCGATGCCGCGGCTGGTCGTGCCAATCTTCGTGCGCCCCGGTGCGTTTTCAGCCGCCAGCTCGATCATGCGGTGATAGGGCAGGATCACCTGCGCGCGGTTCGAGACAAAGAGCTGCCCATCGACCGGCAACCCCGCGTCTTTGAGCTTCTTCACCTCGCTCAGGAAGGCCATCGGGTCCAGCACGACGCCGTTGCCGATGACGCCCTTACACCCCGGGCGCAGTACGCCGCAGGGGATGAGCTGAAGTACGAACTTCTTGCCCTTAATAATGACGGTATGCCCGGCGTTGTGTCCGCCCGCGTACCGCGCCACCACGGAGAACTTCTCCGAGAGCACATCGACGATCTTGCCCTTGCCCTCATCGCCCCACTGGGCGCCCAAAATGACCGCTGACTTCGGTTGACTCACGACAGGTATGTTCTCCAAAAGGGATGATTTGGGTGGAAGCGCGCGGACAGGAGCCAGCAGGCGCTTACACTTCATCATATCCTGTCTGGCCTGTGTTCAAGATCCTGTCCGGCGAATGTTCTGTATTGTGTCTGCTGTGGCTGCGAGCGCATCGAATGGCAGGGAGTCAAGGGAGTGTAGGGCATGTCCACCAAAGTGAATCGCCAGACCGTCGATCTGGCTGCGTATCCGGAGCTTGTGGTCATCTATCTGGGGATGCGGGTCAACCGCCTGGCCGGCATGAAGATGCTGATGGGCACCGGACCGCAGATCGCCAAGTCAGTAGCCGCGCAACCTGATGGCCTGCTGCTGCACGAAAACTTCCTCTTCTCGTTCTTCCCCATGCACGCCGGGATGCGCCAGTACTGGCGCGACCTGGATTCTCTCTTGAAGTGGACGCGCTCGGAGCCGCACCGCATCTGGTGGACCAGGTTCCTCAAGGACTCGGGCGGAACCGGCTTCTGGCACGAGACCTACCTGCGTCAGGGCGGCATGGAGGGCGTCTACGTGGATGTTCCAAAGCCCATCGGCTTCATGCAATTCGCACCGGTCGTCGCCGCGCGCGGCCCCATGTTCAGTGCTGCCCACCGCGCCGCAAAGCACGACCCCGGCGCACCCGCCGTCAGCGAGGAAGAACTGTACGGATAGCTTCAGCCGCTTCTGCCATCTCACAGTTCGTTGCATTTCCATTCCGTAGCGAAGCGGAGGAATCTGCTTCTCGATGCCAGCCGACGAATCACCCTATACTCACAGCAGCACATGCCTGAACTTCCTGAAGTCGAAACCATCGCCAACGGCGTGCACGCGCGCACGCATGGGCAGACCATTCTCGCGGTGTGGACCAGCAACAAGCCCCAGACGTTCAAGTCTTCTCCTGACATGATTGCTGAGACCCTCACGAGCTCCCGCATCGAGCGGGTACACCGTGTGGGCAAGACCATCGTCGTCGATCTGATGCGCGAGCGGCGGCCTGCTCAGTTTCTTGTCCATCTCGGCATGACAGGCCGCCTGCTTGTCTCCGCGCCGGAGACGCCTGTGCCACCGCACACGCACGCCATCCTCACGCTCAGCGGCGGGGCAGACGGAATCAAAGAGCTGCGCTTCGTCGATGCGCGCCGCTTCGGACGGCTCTCGGTCACGGCAGAGACGTACACGGGGCCGGGCGCGGAGCCGCTCACCATCGGCCTCGAAGACTTCATCGCACTCTTTCGCAAACGCAAAACGCCTATCAAGGCCGCGCTGCTCAACCAGTCCCTGCTGCACGGCATCGGCAATATCTACGCGGACGAAGCATTGTTCCATGCGAAGGTCCGCCCCACGCGCCACGCCGGACGCCTGACGCGCGACGAACTCACTCGCCTCCGTGCCGCGCTCATCAAGGTCATCAACAAAGCGATCAAGCTCGGCGGCTCGTCCGTTTCCGATTACGTTGATGCCGAAGGCGTAGCCGGCTTCTTCCAGCTTCACCACATGGTCTATAGCCGCGGCGGCGAGCCGTGCCGCGTGTGCAAGACGCCCATCAAGCGCATTGTTCTTGCAGGACGCGGCACGCACTTCTGCCCGGTATGCCAGCGATAGCGCAGCGGCGCTAGGCTCCGTTCAGGCGCAGCTTTTTTTGCAGCTCTTCGAGCGAGAGGCCGCGCGTCTCCGGGTAGAACGCCAGCGTCACAAAGAACTGCGCCGCCATGACGATGGCGAAGAAGACAAACGGCAGCGCCGCTGATTTGGCAGCCAGCGGCGGAAAGGCCAGCGAGATCAGCCCGTTCATCACCCAGAGCACGGTGCTGCCCAGCGCCTGTCCTTTGGCGCGGATGCGGGTCGGAAAGATCTCGCTCATGTAGACCCAGATCACGGAGCCGGATGAGAGCGCGAACGATGCGGTGTAGCCGGTGACGAAGTAGATGAGCGCGCCGCGCCAGCGTCCGGTCATAAAGATGGCCGCGACTCCGCTCAGGCTGATGACCATGCCGACGCAGCCGATCAGGAGCAGTGCCTTGCGGCCCAGTTTGTCGATCAGTGTCATGGCGAAGATCGTCGCCACCAGGTTGACCGCGCCGACGATCACTGCCTGCAATGCCCCGGACATCCTGCTGAATCCGGCCGAGACGAAGATGTCGTTCAGATAATAGAGCACGGCGTTGATGCCCGAGAGCTGGTTGAACGCGGCGAGTCCGGCAGCGAGCAGGATGGGCAGCAGATATTGCCGTTTGAAGAGCGGCTCTTCGCTGCTCGCCGTGTCCAGATGAATGGCGGTGACGATCTCATCGAGTTCGGATTCGGGGTTCGGCACGCCGATGGTGCGAAGCGTCTCGCGCGCCTCATCGACGCGGCCCTTTGCCGCCAGCCAGCGCGGGCTGTGCGGAATGCCGAAGAGCATCAGCAGAAAGAGCACGGCAGGAATGGCGGCGACGCCGAACTCCCAGCGCCATTCCATCGCGCCCAGATGGAACGATGCGATGACGAAGTTCGAAAAGTACGCCAGCAGAATGCCGACGACGATGTTGATCTGGAAGAGTCCCACGAGGCGGCCGCGATAGTCCGGCGGCGCCAGCTCCGCAATGTAGACCGGCCCGAGGACCGAAGAGCCGCCGATGCCGAGTCCGCCTATGAATCGCGCGATCAGGAAGATGTGCCAGTTCCAAGCCAGCGCGCAGCCGAACGCAGAGAGCACATACAACACAGCCATGATGCGCAGCGTGCCGCGGCTGCCGATGCGTTGCCCGATTGGTCCCGCACCCATGGCACCCAACACCGTACCCCACAGCGCAATCGAGACGGTGAAGCCAAGCGCGAACGGCGTGAGCGCGAAGTGTCCCTTGAGCGCATAGGTCGTGCCTGCAATGACGGCCGTGTCGAAGCCGAAGAGCAGACCGCCAAGGGCTCCGGTCAGTGCGCTGCGTAGAAGAAATTTGTTCACCGCCACAGGTGTCCTGCCTTTCCTTCGCACTGCATCGTGGGATTGGTCATGCGTGCAGCGCCGTCCGCAGCGCGTGGTTGACGATTTGCATCGCGCAAACGGCGGGTCCGGACTTGCACAGATCGTCGATGACCGTGAAGTTGTGCAGTGTTCCCATCAGACGCGTCGCAGTCGCCGGAACGCCGGCATCGAAGAGACGTCGCGCATACAACTCGCCGTCGTCGCGCAGCACATCGCACTCTGCCGTGACGATGACCGCAGGCGGAACGCGCCGCAACACATCGAGTGAAGCGTGCAAGGGCGCGGCCGCCGGATCGCGCCACATCGCGCGGTCGGGCACGTACATGCCCCAGAACCAGTCCATCGCGTCGCGGGTTAGATTCAGGCCCTCGGCGAACTCATCGTAGCTGGCCGTCTCTGCGGGAGCCTGCGTCACTGGGCACATCAGCGCCTGCACGCGGAATTTCGGTCCGCTACGCTCGGCTGCAAGCTGGGCAACAACAGCGGCGAGGTTGCCGCCTGCGCTATCGCCCGCGACCGCCATCCGGCTAATGTCGATTTCGTGTTCTGCCCCGTGTGTTTCAATCCATTGCGCCGCTCGATAGCACTGCTCGACTGCGACGGGGAAGCGCACCTCGGGAGCTAGCGTGTAGTGCGGGAACACGACCGCAGCTTGCGAACCGAGCGCAATCTCGCGCACGATGCGAGCGTGAGTTTCGATGCCGCCCAGTACCCAGCCACCTCCATGCAGGTAGAGCACTGCCGGCAAAGCGCCATCGACTTCTACCGGCGCGACGATTGTCAGCGGAACGCCATCTGCTTCCACGCTTCGGATCGAGACTGAAGGATGCTCCAAGGGAGTCACCTGGCCGTCGCGCATGAACTGCCGCGCTTCTTCGACAGCAAGCTCGGGCAGTGGCTTGCCGCCTTCGCGGATGAGGCGTTCCATATATGCGCGCGCTCCCGGTTCCAACCGTTCAAGCAGACTCATGCAAGGCCTCCGCGCAGAAACTGCTCGATACCTCGTGCATGGAGCCGTACCTGTTCGCTGCCATGAAGTAGGACAAGCGCGTCTCGCTCAATGCGGATGTCTTCGACCTCTCGCCAGCCTCGCGGAATCTCGGCGGCAAACAACAGCCACGGCGCCCTGAGCGTTTGCCGGGCCGCAATGTTGCGCGACGTGGGCGTCTCGAACAGCGGGCCGCGCGCATCGACGGCTTCGTTGCCCAGCGGTAGAGGCGTCGTACCGAACTCCATGCCGCGCACTTCCGACGTGCCCATCCACGGAGCATCAGGCCGCGCGCAGTTCTCCTCCCAGATGGTCAACCAGGGAAAGACGTCAGTGCGAAATACATAGCCGACTGCTCTTGCTGCCGCGCCATTGCACACCGCGACAAAGCCGTGCTCGCGTCCCTCCGCCTGACGAGCCGCCGCGACAAGGCCCGTGCCGCGGCGAATGAACAGCTCGCGCAGGTCCGCCGGTGTGCCATCGACGGCGGGGACATTTGGCCAGATAAACTCCCGGTCACGCACCAGTAGATCGTGGCCTTCATAATCCAGCGGCCACGTCGTTGCGCGATGCACTGATGCCGTTGTTCGTGCGCTGCCGGAGACGGCAAATGGTGCGCCGAAGGTGGCATGTTGTACCCAGTGCAAGTTGCGTTCCGTATCGCGCAGGTTCGTGACACGCTCATCCACACGCAACACGCTCTCCTCAGCGAGCAGCGAGAATTGCCGCTCCACACGCAGCCCGGCGACTGGCAACTCCACTACGCCGGAAGCGTTGTTCTCCTGCCGCGCAGCAAACGTCCACATCGTCGTTGAGGCTTCGCCGTGCAGCGCGACACCTGCTGCGACTTCCGGGGCGCTCGGTGGGCCGAACCCATCGAGACACAGTGCATGTCCCGTGTAGGAAGCGAGAAAGCGTCCCGCCGCAATGTCGTCGTAGGATTCCGCTAATGGTCCACACTCAGGTGAATCGGGATCGGCAGTTTTCCACGGTGCTTCCCAAAGCAGGTTGGCATCAGACCTTCCGCGACCATGAACCAGTCTCCATCCGGCAACGTGGCCACCGCCGGGCAGCAGCGTTGCTTCCGCGACGCCATTAGTCAGGGTCACAGATTTGCGTTCGCCCCAACCGGTCATGGGACGTGCAACGTGTGTGCTCATGCGTTCGACGCTCCCAGGCCGTTCTCACCAAAGCCCATACCGCCGGTTGGCACCAGCATTCCTCCATCCACCAATAGCGCGGCGCCGGTGATGAACGAGGCCCAATCGCTCAGCAGAAATGCAATCGCGTGCGCCACTTCTTCAGGCTGGCCGATGCGGCCCAGCGGATGCATCCGTGCACACTGCCGCAGCAGGAGCTCCGGATCCTTTGTCTCGGCGGCAACAGCGCGGAGCATCGGCGTGTCGATCGTCCCAGGCAGCACGCAGTTGGCACGAATGCCGCGCGCGGCAAAGTCCAACGCCACCGAGCGCACCAGCCCCAGCAGAGCATGTTTCGCCGTGACGTAGGCAGCGGAGTTCTGCACTGCCGTCAGGCTCTGCACCGAACCCGTCACCACCACGGCGCCGCCGCCGGCGCGCAACATCGCCGGCACCGCGGCCCGAATCGCATGGAAGCATCCCTGCACATGCACGCGCAGCGTCTCGTCCCACGTCTTCACATCCGTTGAAACGACATCGCCGTAGCGTTGAATACCGGCGTTGCTGGCCAGCAGATGCACTGCCCCGAAGCGGGCCTCTGCCTGCTTCACCGCATCCTCAACGGCATCGAGCGAGCCGACATCGCAGCGATAGAACGCTGCCTGACGGCCGTGCTGTTGCATCTCGCCCACCAGCGATTCGCCGCGCTTTGCATCAAGGTCAAGCACGGCGACGGCAGCGCCCAACTCGCCCAACACCTTCGCCGTTGCAGCGCCAATCCCCATCGCTCCACCCGTCACCAGGGCAACTTTTCCATCCAGTCGAAAACTCATGGCATCTTCTCCGGCTGCGTTTCAAGACGCAGCGTTACGATCTCAAACGGCTTCAGCTTCATCACAACATCGCCGTCAACAACCGGCAACTTTTCTGTGCACTCTTCGAGCAGCGAGCATCGCCATGCCTTCTCGATGACGAGATGCGGCGTACGCAGGTGGAGCGTCTCCGCAAGGCCCGCGATCTCGGTTAGCCGCACGATGCTGCCGTTGCCGTCCTCAGCGCGCTTCCACGCGGACATCACGACATTCGGATTGTCGAGCGAGAGAAAGCTCGCGTTGTGAACGCCATCGGGCGAGAAGCTGGCGGGGACGGCATCACTCTCAAGCGGCGTCATCTGCTCCCATCCTGCCCGTGTCAACTGCGCAGGCTCGAACGTCGCTTCATCAGTCAAGACGTAGCGGAAGGTATCCTCGCCGCCCTGGGACGATTTGAAGTTGGTGCTCCAGTAATTGCTCATCAGCCACGAAAAGATCGTCGCGCTCTTCGGCGCAAACTGCTTCGGCCACGCACCGCGCACGATGTCGCCCAAGGCAGCCATCGGTGCATCCACCGGTATGATTCCAGCCGATAGGGCGTCGTTATGAACGCTGACCCAGTGCTGAACCGCGTACCACTCCCGGCTGCCGCCCTCCAGCTCATCCTTTGCCGGATCGACCCAGCCGTTCTGCGTGTCGTAGGCGAACTCGGGATGCTCCACTGCGAGAGGAAACGCAATGTAGGCCGCCTCGCGGTGCAGCGTCGCCGTCTTTTGAACAGAGATGCTGATGTCGATGCGCTTCCGGTCGTTGGGTAGCGTAATCACCGTTGTAATCGACGGCGTGTTCGGCGCGGAGGATTCGAGCGTTGCAGATTCTGTATCCACTCCATGTTCGATCACAACCACACGCCCGCCGGACGCGGGATGCGGCGTCAACTTCGGCATGGGCAGTCCCGCACCGTAACGGTAAAGACTGTTGTCCGGCATGTCATCCGCACCAGTTACATAGAGGTAGCAGGCAAAGCGATACGGACTGGCCGCGTCCACCAGTTCGCGGTTCAGTTGTTTGTCCCAGATGCTGCGAATCGAGCCGCTGGCCGCGTCGAGCATGATGCGGTAGAAGCGGTTCTCCAGCACGTCGCCGCTCTTCTCCGCCTGTGCGGCTGCAACCTTCGACGTTGCATCCACCACGGAAAGCAGCTTATACCCCACGGCGGGAACATCATCCGCTCGATAGCGCACACGCAGCAGCCTGCCGCCGAAGCCCGGCAACGGCGTACCCTTTTCGACGCGCAGTACCTGCTGCGGCACAGACGCGCCTGTCGCTGGATCGACGATCTGCTTGCCTTCAGGCAGGTCCGTCTCCAGCCATCCGCTGCGTGGCCAGTTCAGCGCGTTGAAGACGAGGAGCGAAGCATCCTTCGGCTTGATGCCCGACTCCAACTGCGCGAAGCTGCGGTCGATGCTTGCGGTCAGGTCGTTTCCTGCGCGGACCACCTGCGCGCGCTTTGCCGCCCACTGCCTTGTTGTTTGATCGCTCTCCGGCTGTGCGGTTGCGCCTGCCGCGGTCCAGGTGTGTTCGTCAAAAAGTAGTGAGTTGCGCCACGCATCGCGCAGCAGCGAACTGTCCGGTCGAAGCGCCGGATTCAACAGTGATGGAATGGTGCCCATCGTTTCCGCGTTCAAGAGGCGCTGTTGATTCGCACGATGCTTTGCAGTCGCCCATGCGTCTGAGGTGAAGCCATCCTCCCAGTATGGTCCGAAGTCTCCACGATACGTCGGAATGTCTCCGCCAAACTGCTGCTCAATCGAAGACATCGCATCCTTGAAGGTCGAGAACTCCATGCGTGGATAGGCGTAGGTCTTCGCCCAATCCGCAGGCAGAGTCACCTGGCCGCGATCAAGCGCGGTGTTCTCCAACTGGCTTCCAAACAAGATAACCGAGCTTGCGCGATAGCTCGTGCGTGCGTATGCCTGCAGAAATACCGGCAGCGCGTCCTTCACTGCCTCCGTCGTTGGAGGCGTGCCGAACATCGATGCCAGTTGCAGATACGCCCGCGAGTACCACATCAGCACGCGCCCGCCATCCGGGCCCTCCCAGTAGAAGGGCGACTTCTCGTTCCATCGACCTTCGAGCAGCACCGGTGCGCGCCATCCGTTGCTGCCCGCGGCAAAGTAGCGGATGCCCGCATCGTGCAGTATCGATGCATACGACCACGAATACGAAGGCACGTCCGTAATGTTCGCCGCGCCGACCGGCAGGCCGTATTGTTTCGCAAGATCATGCGAGAAATAGAGCGAGCGCGTCAGCCCCTCCAGCGAGGCGACGCCCGTATGCTGATTCGCATACTGCGGCGGCAGCACAATCTTTCCCGCGCGAATTGCATCCAGAAACTGCTGCGTGCGGGCAGACGAACGCCCTGCAAGATACTGCTCGGCGACCCAGGAGCCGTCCATCGTCCAGCGAAACTCCGGATGCTCCGGGAGCAGATCGAGCACGCCGTCGATGCTCTCCGATTGCAACTCCGCAACTTTTTCGCGGTAGTCAGTAAAGCCAATGTCGAGATGCTCGTGTGGAACCACCAGGATGGTCCATTTCTTCTGTGCCTCAAGTTTTACCGGGAACGTCTTTCCGTTCACGCTGAGCGTAGCTTCGAGCATGCCCGTCCACTCCGGCAGAGCGAAGTCGGCACAACTCTCGCCAAAGGCAACGTCGCCGAAATGCAACGGCTGTGTGTCCGCGGAGCCGTTCGTGCGCAACTCAATCGTCGTCGGCAGCGCACCGCCTGAGTGCGCCTCAACACAGGCTCGCACGTCCTCGCTGAGTTTGCCGTCGTTCTGCCGGAAGAAGACGGTCGCCTGCGCCGTCGCTGCGATTGCGCCGGTTGCATATCGCTTTTCGGGAGACTGCTCAAACGCCAGCGCGTCGTAGACCAGGCCGCTTACGCCGGGCGCGATGTCCCCCAACGAATTGACAGGCGTTGCGGGATCGTCCACGGCGGTCAGCGTAAGGGTGTTGTCGCCCGTGTTCAACCACGTTGCAGGAATCTCAATCGTGCGCTCGGCACGTGAGGTCTGCGGGACAAACGTGCCTTCCCAGTCGCCCGCGCCGTAGTCCAGCTTCGGCTGAAAGGTGAAGATGCCCGCGTGCCCATTCACGTCTATGCGCAATGCAGAGAGCCGGGGTGTCTCATACAGCACGGCCAGCTTCAGCGCATAGGTTCCGTGCGGAGGTTTCTGCAACACAAACTCAATTTTGAACGGGTGGAGCCGTCCGCCTGCCAGGCCATTCGCAGAGCCCGGCTGAAACCGCAGCCAGTCGTGCGCAGTGCTCTTGCCAACCACGTAGACAACATCCGATGACGCGCTGGCGTAGTTCACGCCAAAGCTATCGTGAAACTCGCGCGAAGAGTCATCGAACTGACCAATCTGCCAGACAGTGCGCTGCGCCCGCGCGGGCAGCGCCAGCGTGGCCAACAACGCCCCGCATATCAGAGATAACCTCACCACTTTGGCTGCACCGTGACGACTCCGGGCCGCATGGGGTCTTCAATCCACGATCCCATTTCCTGCCTGCGGGCCATCTCGCTGTACTTCGCCAGCTTGTCGCGGTCCAGCTCGACGCCAAGCCCCGGCCCCGTTGGCACTGGCAGGCCACCGTCTGCAAACTTCATCTTGCCGCCCACAATAATGTCATCGGTCAGGTGGTGATAGTGTGAGTCCGCTGCCGCACTCAGGTTGGGAATGGAAGCGAGCAGATGCAGCGCCGCTGCCTGCGAGATGCCGAACTCGCCGCCGCTGTGCAGCCCCACATCCAGTCCCAGCATCTCGCACGCGCCGGCTGCAATGCGCGCCCGTGCGATTCCGCCGTACCAGTGCGGATCCAGCAGCACAACGTCCAGCACGTTGTTTCGTGCTGCCGGATAGATGTCCTCAAACGCGAAGATGCTCATGTTCGAAGCCAGCGTCATAAAGGGTACCTTCGCATTCACGCGCTCCATCGCACGCAGCCCCCACACCGGGTCTTCGTAGTACTCAACGTCGTGCGGAGCCAGTTTTTGCGCCACGCGCACCGCTGTCGTCACGCTCCACGCGGCGTTCGGGTCCAGACGCAGCTTGTGCCTCGGAAACGTCTCGCGCAGCGCGATGAAGGTCTCGATCTCCTCTTCCGGCGGCAGCACGCCATTCTTATATTTCAGCGTCTCGAATCCATGCCGCTTCACCAACTCTTTGGCAAACGCAACCATCTCCTCCGTGTTGCTGATGCGTCCTTTGCCCTCGGCGTTTGCATGGCGATAGAAGAGATACCCTGCATGAGGTACGCTCTCGCGCAGCCGCCCACCCAGCAGATTGCAGACAGGCTGCCCCGTAGCTTTGCCCTGCAGGTCGAGGCACGCAAACTCGACGCCGGCATATCCAAGCACGTTGCCGAAGAGCTTCTGCGCGCTCGGCGAAGAGAGCTTCCATCGCAGCCGCTCCAGTTGGAACGGGTCTTCGCCAATGAGCAGCGGCTTCATCTCTGCAAGCTGACCTTCGCGGCTCGGCCCGCTATAGCACTCGCCCAATCCCGTCAGTCCTTCGTCTGTCTCGATCTCGATGACCAGCCGCGATACGCCCGGATGCGAGCCGTAGGCATAGCGCAACGGCGCTTCAATGGGGATAAAGACCGGAGTCCAATGTACGTTTGTAATCTTCATTTTGAGTTGCGTCCTATCCTGCGAGTCGATTCGCTAACAGTTGACCGGGAGTATCGGTAGAAATGCGCGTGATGTGCCAGCGCCCCAGATTGGCTACGAAAAGGTCCTTGCCTTCCGGCCCGCCAAAGGCTCCGTTGGTAGGCCTTGCCAGCATCGTTCCTTCTGGATCGAAGGCGAAGAGTTCGACCGTCCGGTCTGGGCGGACGCGATAGATGCAGTCCGTCGCGTAGCAGGTGACGTAGAGATTCCCTGCTGTATCGAGCACCACGCCGTCCGGCACCCGAGCCAGTCCTCGCGCGTACACCTCGGGTTCGCCCGCAGTTCCGTCGGCGCGAATCGGCAGGCGCGTTACACAGTCGCGTTGGCTTTCGACGATGAACAGCACGTCGTCTGCCGCGCTCATCGCCATGCCGTTGGCAAAGGCAAACGGCCCGGCAAATAACTCCGCCACGCCGCTCGTCCGTAGCCGATACACGCAGCCGTCGCCCTTGTTCCACTCGCCGGAGTCGGAGAAATAAAGATTGCCTTCGCGGTCAAAAACGGAGAAGTTCGGCGTCTGCAATCGTCGTCCATCCACCTGATCGATTGTCTGCAAGATTCGTCCGCTGCAGTCGATGCGCTGCAACGCATGAAGGCCGAGATTGCAGATGAAGAGTTCCTGCTGCGCCGAAAACGTCAGGCCCAGGCAGAAGCCACCCACATCGGCCACCTGCTCCGTCTTTCCCTTTTGGATGCGATAGATCTGCCCGGCTTCGCCACCCGCCCATAGCGCGCCTTCGTGGTCGAAGGCAACGCACTCGGGATGGTCCAGCCCTTCGGCAAAGATCGACATCCGCGCAAGAGGCACGACCGGATCGACGGGCTGGGGGAAGAATTCCATCGGACAGCTCGCTTTCTCAAATGTCAGACAGCAACAGAGCATAGAGCCTGACGCGCAGAACCGTCAACCATGAAACTTGCCACAAGTAAGCGATTACTTACGGACAGGCTGTTCCCGATTTTTAGTACAGAAAGCCATTGACAATCGTCCTTCGGCTCACCTATTGTCTGACAAACTTAGAGAGCCCAGCGATATGCCGAGCCGAAAGCCCGTTGCCGCAACCCGTCCTGCCGCGCCACGCGAGCCAGTCATCGAGATGATCGTGCGCCGCATCGAATCGCTCGTGCGCTCGGGCTACCTCAGTCGCGGCAGCCGTCTTCCCTCCGAGCCGCGACTGGCAGAGATGCTTCAAGTCAGCCGCGCGTCGCTGCGTGAAGCACTCAAAGGGATGGTCTTCATCGGCTTGCTCAAGGCGCGAGCAGGCGACGGCACCTATCTGCAGCCTTCGCTTACCAGCATGGCTACGCGCCATCTGCAATGGATGCTGCTGCTCGAAGAGATCAAGGACCTTGAACTGTACGAGCTGCGTGAGATCCTCGAGCCCGCAGCCGCCGCGCTCGCAGCCCGCCGCGCCACGCCTGCCGATCTCGATCACATGCGGGCCGCGCTCAATGACATGAAGCGTGCGATGAATGATCCGGAGTCGTTCATCCGCCACGAGATGGAGTTTCACGACGCCATCATGCGTGCCTCGAAGAATGGAGCCATCGAGAGCACCATGCGCATGATGTACGGCGCGCTCTCCGAAGGCCGCCACCGCGCGCTGCCATTCGTCCACAACCTCGCGCAGCACTGCGCGCGCCACGAGCGCATATTCGAACTCATCACGAAGCATGACGCCACAGGCGCGCGCCGCGCCGTCATCGCCGACGTCAAATATGCCGAGTCGCTCCTACAGCAAAACCTGCACGCCTTTGCAGTGGACGGCGCGCTCAAACATGCGAAGAAGACTGCTGCTATTCCGGCAAGCCCTGCAAAGCAGCTGCGCAGACAACCCGCAAAGAAGACCCGGGCCAAAGCAAAACGCACTGGAGAAAGCAAATGAAGAACCTCTTTCGTATATGCCGTGTTCTCGTCGCAGTCCTGGTCATGTCTTCCGCTGCGGCGGCCGTGGCGCAGCTCGATACGGGAAGCATTCAGGGTGTCATCCGCGACACCACCGGCGCGGTCATCCCCAACGCTGCCGTCGTTGTCACCAACGAAGGCACGCAGCGCGCTTACCACACCACGTCGAACGCGCAGGGCGAATACAGCGTGCCCACGCTGCCGGTCGGTATCTACAGTGTGGCCGCGTCCTCGAAGGGATTCGGCACCTCGACCGTGACGACCATTCCGCTGAACGCATCTGAGCTGCACCGCACCGATGTCACCCTCAAGCCCGGCAACGACACGCAGCAAGTGACCGTCACCTCGAACCAGATGCAGGTCAACACACTTGGCGCGGATCTCGGCACCACCATCGGCGCCGACCGTATCGCCAACCTTCCGCTCAATGGACGAGACTTCACCGACCTGCTCGCGCTGGTGCCCGGCTCCGTCACCAGCGGACAGTTCGGCCAGACCAGCCTGGGCGGCGCTGAGACCAGCTTCGCCGGCGTCAACATCCTGCTCGACGGCGCGGACGCAACGCGCATCGACACCAACGCCACCTCCATGCAGCTTGGCCGCGGAGCCGCGCGTGTCACCCGCGCCAGCGTAGACTCCATCGCCGAGTTCCACATCCTGCAGGGCAACTTCTCCGCCGAGTACGGGCGCTCCATCGGCGACGTCGTCAATGTCATCACCAAATCCGGCACCAACGACCTGCACGGCGAGGCGTTCGAGTATCTTCGCAACGACGCCCTCGACGCGCGCAACTACTTCGCCGTTCCCGGCACCAAGACGCCGCTGCGCCTGAACCAGTTTGGCGGCAACCTCGGCGGCCCCATCATGCGCGATAAGCTCTTCTTCTTCGCCAACTACGAGGGCGTGCGCCAGACCATCACCAATACGACGATCTACGATGTGCTCAACGCAACCGAGCGCGCGAAGTTCGTCACGGCCATGAAGCCTGTCGTTGCGGCCATCCCGACCGGCAACCTCGGCCCCGACCCCACCGATGCCAAACACTTCGACCTCTACAGCGCCAACCTCGTCAACACGCTACGCGAAGACACCGGCTCCTTCCGCATCGACTGGAACACGAGCGACCGCAACAAGTTCTACCTCCGCTACAACATCGGCGACTCCTACACCAACACCACCTACGGCCCTGCCGTCGGCCAGACCGCGCCCACACCCGCGCGCACGCAGTTCCTCAAACTCAGCAACACACATACGTTCTCGCCCACGCTGCTGAACGAAGCGGGCTTCGGCATCAACTCGAACCACGTGTCGTCTTACGGCGGTGGCGGCCCGTTCCCGGTCATCGCATTTAGCTGCTTCTTCTGCAACTTCGGTGCGGCACCGGGCCCGGCGACCTTTGCCAGCATCCGCCCGCAGACCTCATATCAGTACATCGACACGCTCACCAAAGTCCTCGGACGCCAGACCATCAAAGCCGGCCTCGACATTCGTCACAACCTCTCCGACGAAGAGCTTGGCCTCCAGGAGTTCCTCTCCTACGGCAGCATCTCCGACTTCGAGAACAATGCCGGGTTCGCCTTCAGCACACTCGGCAACCCGATGACGCGCATTCGCAACACCAACTACGACTTCTTCGTGCAGGACGACCTCCAGCTCGCCCGCAACTTCACACTCAACCTTGGCGTGCGCTACGAGTACAACACCGTGCTGCACGAGAAGAACAATCAGCTCGCCAACTTCGACATCGCCACCCAGACCGTTGGAGCGAAAGGCGCCGCACTCTACAAGCCCGACTACAACAACTTCGCCCCGCGCATCGGCTTCAGTTGGGACCCCTTCGGCACGGGCAAGACCGCCATTCGCGGAGGCATCGGCGTCTTCTACAACCCGCAGCTCACCGGC
>NZ_DASUBE010000003.1:0-18107 GCF_035763405.1 Edaphobacter sp. | reverse complement strand
TGTGCAGAGCAATCCTCCACGCACCCTCAATCCAGATTTAGTGCCAGTCACAGGTGCATCCAGTGCAGCGCCAGCAACTCGCACGACAACCCGGGAACGTCTGGAATGTGGTGCCGCCAACTGTGATCCACCTACATACGTTTTAGGAAAGAACACCGTTCAACTGCGACAGAAGCGTTTTCAAGTCGTCGATAGCACTGGACACGTTCTCAGCGGTGGCGACTTGGTCGAGTGGGGAACCTTCGCTGGCGCAAGCGCCGACGGTAGACGTTTCGCCATTCAGTCCAGCTATATGGAAGGCGATCCGGACTTTGTAGTCTACGAGTACTTTACGGTCTATGATTCGGCGACCGGAAAAGCACTCGCTATGGTTCACACTAAAGACTTTCCTGCTCGCCAGTCGTGGTCAGCCTTCTCATCCAACGGTCGATATTTCGTCGCAGGAAATCCGAACAAATTGACGATGTATGAATTGCCTTAGAAGCAGTTCGCCCGCTCTAGACCTCGGTAGCCAAACTTGCCAAAGTTCGTCTCAGAGAGGTAACGATAAGTCGCCTTATGTTGACTAATCAACTGCTCAACTGTCGATATCAGGCCAATGCGCTCATTGAGTATCGACTCGATGCACGGCCAGGATTGGCCCTCTGAAGCGCCCTCATCTCAACCGAACATGGGGCCAAAGGACTTCAACTCAAGACCGCGTCATCGCCCGCACCGCGTCTTCGACCAAGTGGCTGATAGCCTCGCCGGCCGCGCCGCCAATCGGCCCCCACGCCTCGGCCTGCGCGTCCAGAATCGGCATCAGCAGCGTCACCTTGGTCCCGCGCCCGGGCCTGCTGTTGATCTCCACGCGCCCCTTGTCGCCGTACATCACTTCCATCCGTTCGCGTACATTCTTCACCCCGATGCCCGTACCCGGCGGCATCAGCCCGCTCACCGGCGCAGCGTTCGTCCGCTCCGGCTCCATCCCCACGCCGTCGTCCTCAACCTCCACCAGCAGCATCCCGTCCGTGGTAATCCTGCTGCGCAGCGTCACCGTCCCTCCGCTGATACGGGGTTCGAGCCCATGCTTGATGCTGTTCTCAATCAGCGGTTGCAGTAGCATGCCCGGCACCACCACATCCAGCGTCTCCTCGGCAATCTCCTTCACCACCTTCAGTTTTTCGCCAAACCGCACCACCTCAATGTGCAGATAGTCGTCCGTAAACGCCAGCTCTTCGCGGAAGGGCACAAACGCCTCGCGCTCCTTCAGCAGCACGCGCAGAATGTTCGCCAGCTTCACAATCATCTCGCGCGCCAACTCCGGCTCCGACCGCACCAGCGACGTAATCGAGTTCAGCGTATTGAACAAAAAGTGCGGATTGATCTGCCGCTGCAACGCATCCAGCCGCGCTTCCAGCAGCAGCCTTCCCTGTTCTTCCAGCTTCCGCTCAACGCGAATCGCGTTCCATATCTTCAACGGGATCCCCACCACCACCGGAGCGCACGCGCAGATCAATAGCTCCACCCACCACACATCCGAGTGCAATTCAAAAAAATGCCTCGGATGAAACCGCGCCAGCATACTCGTTGAAAACTGCATCCCCGCAATCAGCATCAGCAGCAGAATCTGCCTGTCCAGGTGTGGTCTCCGCAGGTTCCGCGTCACCCACCGATAGATACTCAGGTCAATCATCGGCGAAAACGACCAGACCTCTTCCGCATCAGTAAACCGCGCGAAGACGCTCGCCAATGCGGCCACGGCAAGGTTTACCGGAAGCGCCAGAAACTCATGGTGCATCAGCGCCGGAATCGCCAGCACTGCGCCGCCAACCATCGCAGGCACCGGCCCCACCAGAATCCCGAGCAGGACCGCCGTCTCAAACGAGAGGTCTGCCGCCAGAAAATTCGGCACCATCGTCCGAATCCAGACACCCAACGTCAGCGGCACACACACCATGGCAACCAACGTCGCAGTCTGACGCGGACTCCTGCGCGCCATCAGCAGCAGGTCCTTGAACGTCTTCGACCGCGCCAGCGAACTCGATACCGCCGCCGCCACGCCCAGCTCCACCAGCAGCGTAATCAGAATCAGTTTTGGATCAGTCTGCGTCACACCCTTACTTTACCTCTACTGCAACCTTCAGACGCATGAAGACGCCGTCATTCTGACCCTGAGCTTGTCGAAGGGGACGAATCCCCGCATCTGCTCGCGCGCGCACGAATCTTCACCCTTTCGCAGGCGCCTTCAACCCCATCTCCGCCATCACCATCTGCAGGTCCTTCCACGCCTCGCCCTTCTGTCGCGGATCGCGCAACAGAAACGCAGGATGGTACGTCACCGCCAGCTTCGCGCCCCTGCACGTATGCCAATGCCCGCGCAGCGAGCTAAGCGACCGCTTCACCCCCAGCAGATACAGCGCCGCCGTCGCACCCAGCGCCACCACCACCTCCGGCTGCACAATATCCATCTGCTGCAGCAAAAACTGGGTGCAGACACCAGCCTCCGCCGGCTCCGGCACGCGATTGTTCGGCGGCCTGCACTTCACAATATTGGCGATGTAAACTTCCTCGCGCTTGAGCCCCATCGCCGCAATCATATTGTTCAGCAGTTGCCCGGCCTTGCCCACAAAGGGCAGACCCTGCGTGTCCTCATCCGCGCCCGGCCCCTCACCCACAAACATCAGCCGCGCATTCGGGTTCCCGTCGCCAAAGACAATTTTGCGCCGTCCCGCATAAGCCAGCGGACAGCGCGTACAGTCGCCAATCTCCTGCTGCACCGCAAGCAGCGCCGCAGCTTTCTCCGAGGCAGGCACCCTGCTCTTGGGCAGAGGCGCAAGTTGATCAAAACTTACCGGATTGGCGATGGGAGGCTCCAGAAAATCAGGCTTGCGTGCAACAATCGGCCGCTCGGCCACAGGCTCAGGCGCAGCAAAAAGAGCAGAAGCGACGGCAACAGCAGGCGCAACAGTCTCCACGGCAAACACCGGCTCACCCCGCCGGTAAAATTCCCGCACGCCCAGGTCGCGGAAGTACTCCACGTAGGCGCGCAACTGCTGTTCCGCTTCTCCAGTCATGCCTCTATCGTATCGCGGCTACTGAATCGGAATCTCGGGAACCGGGTCCGCCTCCTGCTCCGGCAGAACAAACTTCACATGCCCCTGCTGGATCTCATCCTGCGCCACGCGGCACGCCTTCGTCGATTTCGCATTAATCATCGGTGTCGCGCCCGACTGCAACTGACGCGCCCGCCGCGCCGCACCCTTCACCATGCTGTACTTGTTCAGGAAAGCATCTTCGCCGGCCATGCCAACACCTCCGTTGCTGAATTTATATCTCAGCCCCGGCAAAATGTGCCACTCCATCAGCGGTGGATAACCTGTCCCTATCTCCCAAACGTCCCCAGCGCCGCCTTCAGCTTCTCTGAAGGCCGATCCGTTCTGCACCCTTCAGCCATCGCCTGCACGCCATCGCGTGCGCCGCGCTCGAACAAAACAACGGCCCGCATCTCCGACACGGCCTGCTCCAGCACATCATTCACCAGCGCGTATTTATAGTCCCAGATCTGCTTCAGCTCATTGTGCGCCTGCGAGAGCCTCCGCTCAATCACCGCCTCCGACGTCACATGCTCCGCCTCACTACGGTGCCGCAGCCGCATCTCCAGCACCTCTGGACTAGGCGGCATCACAAAGATTGACACCGCATTCGGCATCTTCTGCATGACCTGCACCGCGCCCTGCACATCGATGTCCAGCAGCAAATCCTTGCCCGCGACCCGCGCATGTTCCAGCGCCGAAACCGCCGTCCCGTAATAATTCCCAAAGACCTCCGCCCACTCCAGAAAATCGCCGGCAGCAATCATTCGCTCAAACTCCTCGCGGCTCGTGAAGTGATACTCCCGCCCATCTTCCTCCGAGCCCCGCGGCGCGCGCGTCGTATACGAGATGGAAAAATCCAGCCCCTCCACCAGCGTTCTCAACTGCCCCACCAGCGTCGATTTCCCCGACCCCGAGGGCGCCGAAATAATAAAAAGTATGCCTGCCATCCGTCCCCGAATACCTGCCTTTGGCCCACATTTTTGTTGTCATTCCCGAAGGGAATCTGCGTCTCGCTTCGGACAACACCGAACTACCTTTTCAGGAAAAATGCTCGAACGCCTCACTACCCATCACTCGCCAATACCAGCAGTGTACCCGCCGCTACTCGATATTCTGCACCTGCTCACGCGCCTTCTCAATCTCCGCCTTCATCTCCAGACCAATCTCGGTAATGCGCAGGCTGTTCACGCCCGTCGCCCCGCTCGTCTTCGAGAGCATCGTATTCGCCTCGCGGTTCAACTCCTGCAACAGAAAATCCAGCCGCTTGCCCAGCTCCCCGCCCGCGTCCAGCATGGCCAGAAACCTGTCGATATGCGTCCGCAGCCGCACAATCTCTTCCTCGATGTCGCTCTTCTCAGCCAACACGGCAGCCTCGGCCAGTACACGCTCCTCAGTCACCGCAACGCCCTGTGTCAACTCCGCCAACCGCGCACGCAGCCGCTCAAACTGCGCCTCACGCACCCCATTGCGCAGCCCGGCCATCTCTTCTCCAAACGCCCTTAGCCGCAGCATCGAGCCGCGCAGTTCCGCCGCCAGCGCCGCGCCCTCATGCGCTCGAGCCTCATTCAGCTTCTCCACCAGCGGCCCCACCTGCGCCAGCACCGCTGCTTCGAGCGTCGGCGTATCCTCCGCATCCACGCTGCTCTCCGCGCTCATCACGCCCGGAATCCGCAGCATCGCGTTCAAGTCCGGCTCACTTGCCAGCCCATGCGCCACGGCAGCTTCGCGGAAGGCCCGCACATACGCATCGAGCAGGCCTGCATTCAACTGAACCTCGGCGTTCGTTCTTCGCTCCATCTGCAACGCCACGTCCACATGCCCGCGCCGCAGCTTCTCCTTCAGCACGCGACGCATCTGCATCTCCAGCCCGTCGCAGTACGAAGGCATCCGCAGCGACAGGTCAAGAAACCGATGATTCACGCTCTTCATCGTCAGCGTAAACGCGAGGTCGTCCCGCAACGCGCCGCGCACACTCGCAAATCCCGTCATCGAGTACAGTTTGCTCAAACCATCCCCTCCAAATCCGCCGTCACCGGCGCAGGCACCGCATCGTCGCTGAACTGCATGTCGTACAGCCGCCTATATGTGCCCGACTGCGCCAGCAACTCCTCATGCGTGCCCATCTCCGTAATCCGCCCACTCTCAATCACCGCAATCTTCGTCGCGCGCCTCACGGTCGAAAGCCTGTGCGCAATCACAAACACCGTCCGTCCCTGCATCAGGTTCGCCAGCGCCGCCTGCACATACTGCTCGCTCTCCGTGTCCAGAGCCGAGGTCGCCTCATCCAGAATCAGAATCGGAGCGTTCTTCAAAATCGCGCGCGCAATCGCCAACCGCTGCCGCTCGCCTCCGCTCAGCCGCGTGCCCTTCTCGCCGATCCGCGTGTCGTAGCCCTCAGCCATGTTCATAATGAAGTTGTGTGCCAGGGCCATCTTCGCGGCCTCTTCCACCTTGCTCAGCGGAACATCCGGCTGCCCATACGCAATATTGTTCCGCACCGTGTCATTGAATAGCACAATCTCCTGCGTCACCTTCCCAATCTGGTGCCTCAGCGAAGCGATCGTCACATCGCGCACATCGTGCCCATCAATCAGGATCCGCCCCGCGTTCACATCAAAAAACCGCGGAATCAGATTCACCAGCGAAGACTTCCCCGCCCCGCTCGGCCCCACCAGCGCAATCACCTCGCCCGGCTTCACCGCAAGGTTGATGTCGTGCAGGACCTCCTTCGTCTCGCCGCCTTCACCCGCATACCCAAATCCAACATGCTCAAACTCAATCCCCTTGCTGAACCCCTTCAGCACAAACGCGCGACGCTTCTCCTGCACATCATCCTGCGCGTCCATAAAGCGGAATATCTCATCACTCGCCCCAACCGCCTGTTGGAAGCTGTTGTAATACACCGGTAGTTTACGAACCGGGTCGTAGAGCATAATCACCGCCGCCAGAAACGTAATAAACGTTCCCGCCGTATCGCCCTTCAGGATGACTTCGCTGCGCCCTAACCCCAGCAATAATGCGATCGCAACCATTCCAAGAAAATCCATGAGCGGAGAACTGATCGACTGCACTGCTACCGATCGCATGTTCGCGTTCAGCAGCCGGTCGGCCGCCTTGCGAAATCGCGTCATCTCCCAAAGCTCCATACTGAAAGCCTTGACGATGCGGTTCCCGGTAATCGTCTCGTGAACGATGTTCTGGATCTCGGCCAGCTTGTCCTGACCAGTTCGCGTCGTTTGCCGCACCCCGCGTCCAATGCGCCGGGCTGAACTCACAATAATGGGGACGAACAGCAACAGGACCCATGCCAGTTTATTGCCCACCAGATACACCGCGCATACCAGGGCTAACAGCGTAAAGACCTGCTGTAGAAAATCGCTCATCACCGATGACATCGCCATCTGCACGCGCTCAATATCATTAATCAGTGTCGAAACGAGTGTTCCAGTCGTATGTCGCTGGAAGAATGCCACCGACCGTCTCAGCAACGAGTTGTACAGATCGTTGCGCAAGTCAGTGATCATGCCAAATCCCGCTTTGTTCGCCAGCAGTGTGCCAATGTAGTCGCACACAGACTTCACCACGGAAGCGCCGATCAGCGCCACGGCCACGACGTCCCATGCGTTATGGATGAAACTCGGGACCATCCACTGTAAATCCAGCATCCGCTGTGAATGAGGAACATGGAACACAAGAATCCGGCCAGGCGATTCTTTTGCGCTGAGCACGTTGTCCAAGATCGGTTTAATCAGCAGGATGCGAAACGCTGCTAAAGCGCCAACCATTGCCGCCAGAACCGCGGAGATCAGCCAATACAACACGTATGGCCTGGCATAGACGAGTAATCGCCAGACACGTCTCAAGCTGTCTCCTTCATGGTCTTCGCCATAGCAACCTGCATCTCACCATTCTATTGCGCTCAGACATTTTTGCACCCGGTCTACCGAGGCATGTCCCGATGCGAAGTCTTCACCCGATACCCCGCCGCCGTCAGCCGCTTGCGCATCTCTTCCGCAATAAACACCGACCGGTGCTGTCCGCCCGTGCATCCGAACGCCACCGTCAGATAGCTCTTGCCTTCCTTGATGTAGTGCGGCAGCAGAAACTTCAGCATATCGGTCGTCTTGTCCAGAAACTCCGCCGTCTGCGGAAAGTCGCGCACATACTTGGCCACACTTGGATGCCTCCCCGTCAGCCTGCGAAACTCCGGCACAAAATGCGGGTTCGGCAGAAAGCGCACATCGAATACCAGGTCCGCCTCCGAAGGCACTCCATTCTTAAACCCAAAGCTGTTCGACGAAATAGTCAGGTTCGTCTCATTCTCATCGCGCTCAAACTGCGCATTCAGATGCGCCCGCAGATCATGCACATTGAACTTCGTCGTATCCAGCACGATGTCGGCCACATTGCGGATCGGGTCCAGCCGCTTCCGCTCCGCCTCAATCGACTTCACCACCGTCTTGCCGCGTCCCAGCGGATGCGGCCTCCGCGTCTCGGAGAACCGCCTCAGCAGCGCCTCGTCGCTCGCCTCCAGAAACACCACCCGCGTCGGCAACACCCTCCGCACGCGCTTCAGCAGGTGCGGAAACTCATCCAGCCGCATCCCCTCGCGCACGTCCACCACCAGCGCCGCACGCTCAATCTCATTCGACTGCCGCACCAGGTCCGCAAACCGAGGCACCAGCTCCAGCGGCAGATTGTCCACCGAGTAATAGCCAAGGTCCTCAAACGTCTTCAGCGCCGACAGCTTCCCCGACCCCGAAAGCCCAGTCACAATCACCAGCTCGCGCCGGTCCACCCGCTTCGTCGCCCGCCCAGACGCTCCCCGCGTCCGCCTCACACTCTTTTTCCCGACCTGCTTGCGTGGCATGTCAGCCATCCTATATCAGTTCCTCAAATGCAGTAGATGGACCCTCTCACACCGTCATCCTGATGTCATCGGATCTGGTGTCATCGGATTCGTTGTCATTAAATTTGTTGTCATCGAACTTGTTGTCATTCCCGAAGGGAATCTGCGTTTCGCTTCGGCCGCACCGAACTACAGTCGCAGGAAAATAGCTGTCATTCCGCCCCTGAGCGAAGTCGAAGGGGAAGAAGCCCCGCGTTTTTCCCATGGCTGCACCAATCTTCACTTGAAGTGAATCTCCACGCAGCAAAAATCGTCCCGTCATCCGCACCCGGTCCAAGCACTCCGTTCAACGCTACGGAACTTCAATCAGCTCCATCTTCCCGTCTCGCCGACGATACAACACCATCGCCTGCCCCGAGTAGTCCCTGAACACAAACACATCCCTGTCCCGAAACGCCGCCTCCTTCACCGCCTCTTCCAGCGACATCGGCCTCAGCGCCACACCCTCGGTCGTCCGCGCAACATGCTGCTCCGCCTCGGGCGCACGCGGCGGAAACGAATGCACCACCATCGGCACCACGGCCCTACCCGCGGGGACATCCTGCGCGGCTCCTTTCTTCGCAACTCGCTTCGTCACCTCCGGCGCAACAGCCTCAACAACAGCCCTACCCCGTCCCAGCTTCACTTCGCCCTTCGGATGTCGCTTAATCGACGCCGTCTTCTTCTTCTGCCGAATCGCCTGCTGCTCAATCTTCTCCAGCGCGTCGCGCAGCGCGTCCTCCATGTCATTAGCCTCACACGTCGCCACCAGCTTCGCGCTTCTCGTCTGGATGCGGATGTCTGCAATCTGCCTGCGCTTGTCCGCCGTCAGCGTCACCTGCGCGACCGCGTGGCCGACGATCTTCTCGATCCTCAGCAACCCTGCTTCCGTCTGTTGTTTGAGCTTTCTGGTGACAGTCGTCTGCCTGCCGGTATACTCCACGTCCATCGCTCACCTCAAACCTGCAAGGTCAGCGTACACGACGCTGGTGCGTACTAGGAATCTGCATGTCCTCGCGGTACTTGGCCACCGTTCTCCGCGTCACCTGAATTCCCTGGCGCTGCAACTCCGCCGCCAACTGGTCATCGGTCAACGGCTTGCGCTCGTCCTCTTCTTCGATCAGTTTCTTCACCTTGCGCTTCAGCAGCACCAGCGGCAGGTCGCCGCCCTCAGGCCCGTTCACCGCTTCAGAGAAGAAGAACCGCAGCTCAAACACGCCCTGCGACGTATGCACATACTTGTTCGCCACCGCGCGGCTCACCGTCGAAGGATGCACCCCAATCTCTTCAGCTACTTCCTTAATCATCATCGGCTTCAACGCGTTCACGCCATGCTCCAGAAACTCCTGCTGCCGCCGCACAATCGCCTCGCACGTCCGCACGATCGTGTTCTTGCGCTGCTCGATATTCCTTAGCAACTGGATCGCCGACTTGTACCGCTCCTTCACATACTCCTTCACTTCTTTTTCCGTCTGCTTCTGCTGTAGCATCCTGCGATAGCTCTGGTTCAGCCGCAGCGCCGGCATGTCCTCTTCGTTCATCACCACAACGTACTCGTCGTCGCGCTTCACAAACGCAACATCCGGCTCAATCAGCCGCGTCTCGCTCACGTTGTACCGCTGCCCCGGCCTCGGGTCCAGCGTCCGGATAAACTCCACCGCCACATGCACCTCGTCCGCCGACCGCCCGCAGCTCTTCGTCAGCTCGCGCATGTCTTTCTTCTGCAGCAGCGGCAGGCAGTTCGTCACAATATGCGTGGCGACTGCAAAAATATCGCCCTTGCCGTTCTCCGCCGGCACATCGCCGCAATCGCTCGCGCCGGACGTCGTCTCCGCACCGGCGCCGTTCGTCGCGGAAACCATCTGCCGTCGACGCAGCACAATCGCAGCCTCGCCCCGCTGCGCGCAGATCTGCGTCAGCAGACACTCCTGCAGCGTCCGCGCCCCCACGCCCACCGGGTCCAGAAAATTGACCACCGACCGCGCCTCAACTACCGCCGCCAGCAGTTCCTTATGCTCCGAGTCTTCTTCCGCCGCTGCCGCCATATCCAGCGGCCCGCCATGCGCCTCGCCATTGCCCGGCTTCGGCTCCGCCAGCACCAGCGACGCCTTGCCCTTCATCCCACGCTCAAACGGAATCGGCCCCTGCCTGCCCGCGCGGCTCAACTCCGCCAGCGCCTCCACCAGTTCCTCGTCGCTTGCAGTCAGGTAGCCGTCTTCGTTCAGGTTCCCCACCACCAGGTCCGCCGCTGCGCGAACCACTGGCGTCAACGTCAACGACCCCAGTTGCCACGCCAGATGATCGCTCAGCGTACTCGGAGCCGACAGAAAGTTCTCAAACGAAGGTTTGTCAAACTCCTCGAAGTTCGATCCCGTCTTGTACCCCGGGTCAAGATAATCCTGAAAGTAGCTGCCGAAGTCGATCTCATCGAAGGGGTCTTTCTCCGTCCGCTCGCTCTCCGCCACCACCTCTTCGGCCGAACGCTCCCGGTCGCCCTCTTCGCCCGATCGCTCTTCCAGCGAGACTGCCGTCTCTTCAATCTCCTCCAACACCGGGTTCTCCACCATCTCGGTGTTGATCATCTCCTTCAACTCAAGCTTGTTCAAGGCCAGCACACTGACCATCTGGACCAGGCCAGGCGTCAATACCTGCCTCTGGGAGACCTTTACATTCAGCTTGGGTTGCAACAGCACGTCTTGACCTCTCCTGCGCTCGGTTCGTGAAAAATATCTGAGTCAGGCGCGTCGTTTGGCGATTGTCGTGCAAGCCATCCGCAGACTGCGTACCGGCTTCGCCACAGTCTACACGCCCTCAACTCATTTCGCTGTAAGTCTAACTCTGCCAATGCCTGTGTGAACTCCACCGATAGCAACTCACACTTACCACGGAAGTTGTACCGTTCACACGCTTGGCTTTCATCTTGCAAAGAAGCTTTTTACCGCTCAGCCCCGCTTCCCCACCCTAATCCCCGCTCACTCACTGCTATTACATTGCCATTCCGCAATTTGTTGCATTTCCATTCCGCAGTTTTTTGCATTTCCATTCCGCAGCGTAGCGGAGGAATCTGCTTCTTGGACCCAGCCGGATACCCCATCTTCGGCGCAGCCTCATCGCGCCTAAGGTGGGGTCCAACGTCATCCCCCCCGCACGTCATCTCGACCGGAGCAGCGCGGTCTTTTCGCGCTGCGCAGTGGAGAGACCCCGCATTTCCTCAAGCCCCCAAACCCACCTTCCCGATGCCTCAACCAAACCACCCTCAACCCATCGAAAAATTCTCACCCAGATAAATCCGCCGTACCTCGGGATCGCGCCCCAGTTCACCCGGCGTCCCTGTCCTGAAGATCCTGCCTTCATTGATGATATAGGCCCGGTCCGTCACCGAGAGCGTCTCACGCACATTATGGTCCGTAATCAGCACCCCGATCCCGCTCCGTTTCAACCCGAAGATAATCTCCTGCAAATCCAGCACCGCAATCGGGTCAATTCCGGAGAAGGGCTCATCCAGCAGAATAAACGCCGGTTCAATCGCCAGACAGCGTGCAATCTCCACACGCCGCCGCTCGCCGCCGCTCAACGCATACCCGCGCGTCTTGCGCACATGCCCCAGGTTCAACTGCTCAATCAACCGCTCCGTCGTTGTCCTGCGCCGCTCCCAGCTCTGCTGTTGAGCCTCCAGCACCGCCAGAATGTTGTCCTCCACCGTCAGCTTGCGAAACACCGAAGGCTCCTGCGGCAGATAGCTCACTCCATAATTCCGCGCCCGCAGATACATCGGCAGCCGCGTAATATCGTGCCCTTCGGCCAGCACGCGCCCGGCGTCCGGCCTGACCAGCCCCACAATCATGTAGAAGCTCGTCGTCTTCCCCGCGCCATTCGGCCCCAGCAGGCCCACCACTTCGCCCTGCTCAATCTGGAGGCTTACGCCCCGCACCACCTCGCGCCCGCCATACGACTTCCCAAGCTCCTCCGTCGATAATGTCTTCATCTCCGCTTCTTCACCCGCGTCTCCGTGCGGACACGTCCCGCACCGCTCTCCCCTCCATTAGAAATCACAACGCCCTCATCCCCTGCGCGGAATTCGATCAGCGTACCCGTCACGGTTCCGCGCTCCTCGTCCACCACCTTCGGCGGCACGTCAGCGGTTCCGGTCAGCGCAAACGTCCCATCGCTCGCGGTATACACCACCTGCTCGCCCGTGGCCCGGCGCCCCGGCTGCTCCACTACAATCCCGCCGCTCGCCACCATCCGCTCCACGCTGCCGCCCATAAATCCGCTCGAAATCGCGCCGACAGCAGACTTGGCCGCATCCTTGCCCTTCGCGCCCGCCGCCTGCACCGGTTGCAGATAAACCTCCGCCTGCCTCCCCAGCATCGTGCCGTCGGCGCTCGTCACCCGCACGCCGCCGGTAAAGTCCGCCTCGCGCTTCTGGTCCGAATAAACAAGCCCGCGGCTCACCACCTGAAACACTCTCTGCTCCGCCGCCCCGGCCTTGGCCGTCGATCCATCCTTGGCCGCAGCGCCAACCTTGGCCTTCTCCGCCCTCACCGCAGAAGTCAGCACCGCACGAACAGCCATCGCATCACCCGACCCATCGCCGCGCGCCACCAGCTTCTTCTGCTTCTTATCCAACTCAATCACCGGAGCCTCCACCTGCGAAGCCCCCTGCCACAGCCGCGCCCGCTGTCCCGCCGTTCCGTAAAAGATCGCCGTCTCTGCCGCGTGCTTCACGTCCGCGCGCGCAGCCAGCACATGCACCGGCTCCTCCGAGCCCGCAGCCGATCCGGAAGCAGCGCCCTTCGCGGCTTTCGGCTGCAGATAGCTCACCTTCACCCCGCCCTCAGCCGTCGCATCCCCCGTCTTCTGATTCGCCACCACACGCTCAGCCCACAACACACTGTCCGCATCCGACATCTGCACGTTGCCCACCAGCGTCGTCATCTCCAAAGCCCCGTCATACGAAGCCCGCTCCGCCGTCACCCGCTCTTCCGCCGGAGCCGCCGTCTCGCCAGCCTTCTTCACTCCCTGCCGCGTCAGCACCACGTGACCCTGCTCCATTGCCGAGGCAATCTCGTCCCTGCCCGCTCCCTCCTGCTTCGCAGACTTCTTCCCCTCAGCCCCCACCGGCTGAAACGCCGCCACCAGCGAGTCCGCCGAACTCGTCTCCACCACACCCGCCGCATTCACCCTTCGCATCGAAGTATGACCATCCCCATGCACCTCGGCCAGATGATTCACCCCGCCCTGCTCCACAAATTTCGCCGTCAGCACATCGCCAGCCAGCGAACTGCTCACCGGCCCGCTCGCCTGAACCTTCTTCGCTGCCTTGCCCTTGGCCACGCCCTTAGCCGCGCCCTTCGCGCTGCGATCCACCAACGCCAGCACCGCCCCCCCGGTCGCCTTCGCATCCCGCAGCCTCGACTTCCCATGCGCATCCGTATCGAGCGCCAACTCCACCGCGCCCGCCGTCAGCGCCCGCTCATTCCACGGAGTTCCCGCCGTAGACGCCCCACGCACCTGCTCATGCAGATGCACCGCCCCCGTCAGCACCGCATCCGTCAGCTTTCCGTCCCGGTCAAATCCAAGCCGTCCCTCCACCGCGCTGCCCTGCGCCTTCCGCAGCGGCCCATCGGCCCCATACACCAGCCCACCCGTCAACAGCACCGACTGCGGCTCATTCTTCGCATTCATCACCACCACGCCGCGCGGAGCCGTCATCGTCCCGCCGTCCGCATTCTTCAGCGTCACCGCGCCCTCGGCATCCAGCCGCTCCACCGTGCCATCGCTCCGCAGATGCACCACCGCCCGCGCCGCCTGCCCCGACTCCTCACCCGACCTCCCCGTCGAGACATACCTCGCATCCAACAGCGTCGCCATCCGGTTGTCCCGGTCCAGCTCCGCCCTCGTCGCCGTCAACACCGCCGGCTGCCCCTGCTCCACGCCCTCCATCTTCACAGCCGAGTGCAGCACCAGCACGCCCGTGTCCGCCGTGTAATCTGCGCCCACCGCCTGGCCCTTCATGCCGCCCGCTTCAAACTCAATCGGCTGCTCCGTCGCGGCCACGCCCAGCTTCTGCAGATACACCAGCCCGCTCGTCGTCACATGAATCATGTGCGCCGCATCCGCCTCATGCGCGCCGCCCTCTAAATCCTTCCCCGCTGCGTAGTCCATCTTCGCGCTCGCATTCGCTGCCTCCGGAGCCTGCAAGTCCAGATGCACCTCACCCATCGCCCGGACCACGCCCTCCTTCTGGTCGTACTCGAACTCGCTCCCATAGATTCTGTCCGCACGGTCCGACTTCCGCCCATACAACACGATCCCCACATCATGCAGCGTGTACCGCCCGTCCTTATGCTCGACCGCCTTCGACGCATGAATCGTATAGATCGTCCGCCTCCCATCGGACTGCGAGTACGTGAAGCCGTTCGTCTCCTGCCGAATATCCGCCCCAAGCTTCGCCGGCAACTCCGTCAGAAACCGGTGCGCCCGATAGTGCGCCACCCCCAGAAACGCAGCAATCACCGCGACCAGCAGACCCCCGCCCGCCAGCAGCCACCGCCGCAACCTCTCTACTGAAACCGAAACACCCATCAGACGTTCTTTTACCTATCATCTCACCGGGAAGCAGGGCTCAGGGATTAGGGATTAGGGATTAGAAGACAGCCCGCAACGAGACCTGTGCTCTTTTCACCTGTCATTCCGACACTGAACAATGCGAAGGTGAAGAACCCGCAGAGTCATGTTTTTCATCTGTCATTCTGACCCTGAGCTTGTCGAAGGGGAAGAACCCCCGCATTTCGCTCACATCGCCATAACCCTTCACGCCAGCCTGAAACCTGATACCTAAGCCCTAAGCCCTAAGCCCTAAGCCCTCGAAAGACTAAACTACCTTCATGGCCGACCAACTCTACCTCAGCCTCTGGTTCCCCAACTTCCGCTTCGAGGCACTCCCTGCGGCGCTCGTCTCCGTCATGCGCCAGTTCGCGGTCATCAGCGGAGCAGACCGCGTCGCCGCCGCGACCGTCTACCCGATCAGCTTCAACGAGTCCCCCACCTTCCAGCGCATCTTCGTCAACGACGACCGCGCCCAGTCCTCCGACGACTCCCGCATCGAAAACGCCGTCGCCGAAGCCACTGAGCAGCTCCACGACGACCTGGCCTACGAATTCGAGATGCGCTGGAACCTCTGGGCCCCGCAGCTCGACGACGACTTCCACAACCGCCTCGACGGCGCTCCCGACGATGAATCCTCCCACGCCTTCGGCCGCCTCGACACCCTCTGGCGACCCCAGCCCCGCACCGTCCGCATCCTCGGCTTCGGCCCCTCGTTCGACGACGCCACCTACGAACAAAACGGCCACATCCGCATCGACTTCGGCCTCGACACTCCCTGGCTCGCCGAGACCCTCGAAGATGAAGACCTCGATCAGGACGCCGCGAAACACATCCAGCAAAACGTCGAGATGCTTCTCGCCTTCACCCTCTCGGTCGAAAAGCACTGCAACATCTCCAGCCGCCTCCTCTGGACCGAGTCCGGCGAACCCCTCGCCCAGAAACTCATCGATCGCCTCCAGCGCCTCAACTAATTTTATTTGTCGTTCCCGAAGGGAATCTGCGTCTCACCGGGGTCCAACGTCACACGTCATCTCGACCGGAGGCGGCGCTTTTTGCCGCCGCAGTGGAGAGACCCTCGTATTTCCTCTCCACCAGGACAACCGTCGCCAGAGGACCTATCGCCTGCTCGTCCTCACCGCCCACCCGGCCAGATCAATCGCGCTGGAGAAGTTGTCGTACTCCACCGGCAGATGATTCCTCCGGTCTGTGTACTCGTTGTAGACCCAGGGATCGACGACCGCGAACACCGTCCCCTTGCCGTAATGCGCCACCGCGATCATCACATCGGAGCCCTTCGTCACCACGGCGCGCGCATTGCCTTTCACCGTCATCGAGCAGGTGTCCTTCATATAAGCCTGGTGCGCGTGCGCAAATACTCCCGTCGTCGCAGGTATCGTCACCGCGCCGGCCGGGTAGTCGTTGCCGACCACATGATTCGTAAGCACCGCGTTGTAGTGGATGCCGAACAGATCACTCAGCGTGTTCAAGTGCTCGATGTCTGCATTCGCAGGATCGTTCTCGAACAGCAGCAGTACGCCGCCCGCCTTCACCCACGCCGCAATCACCTCCGCGCTGGCCTTGTCCATGTAGTGCGGATTCGGATTCTTGACCGGAATATCCGGCGAAGCAATCACATAGATCTGCGCCTTCTTCAAATCCGCCGTCGTCGGAGCAGCCTTCTCGGTGGCAAGCTGCGCGCCGTAGCGCTGGAACGCGCGGCCAAAGAACGCATAGCCATCATTCGTGTCATCGTTCCATTTGTAGTGATACAGCTCCGTCTGCCCCGCCGCATTCTTCCGCGTCTGCGAGTTGAACCACGCATCGACCAGCACCGTCCTGCCCTGCCCCAGCGCCTCGGTCGCGGCCTGCTCCATCTCCGAGCCCGCCTTCAGAAACGCGCCCACTCCCTTCGCATCGTTCGAGACCACCTTCTCGCTCAGGTAGTAGTCATACGTCCCCGAGCGATACGGCTTCCCGCCCAACCCACCCACCGACACGGTCCCATTGAGCACCATCAGGCCGTCGGGACCGGTCGTTACAAACTGCTTCTGAATCCCCTCCCACCCTCGCCGCGCGCTCGCCTCATCGCTCTGCGTCAGGTAGCCCATGCGCACGCCCTTCGCCAGCGTGTAGACGAACATGCAGCTTGCGGAGGACTCGAAGTAGTTTCCCTTGCGCCCGCCCTGGTCCATCACCTGCCACCACAGCCCGCTCTTCGGGTCCTGATAGTGGACGACGGCGGCCATCGTGCGGTTCAGCGCCGCAATCAACTCCGCGCGCTCGGGATGGTCCTTCGGCATCCAGTCCAGCGTGTCCACCAGCGCCATCGCATACCAGCCCATCGCGCGTCCCCACGCCTCGGGCGAGAGGCCGGTCTTCTTATCGGCCCACGGCATCTGCTTCGACTCGTCCCACCCGTGGCGCAGCAGGCCGGTCTTCGGGTCGCGCATGTGCTCGTCCATCAACAGCAGTTGCTTGGCAATGTCGTCGAAGTCGCCCGGCTCCTGAAACGTCGCCGCGTATGCTGCGCGAAACGGCTCGGCCATGTAAGCTCCGTCGAGCCACATCTGGTTCGGATAGATCTGCTTGTGCCAGTAGCCTCCGCTCGCGGTCCTGGGCTGCAGGGCGAGCTGGTCGTGCAGAAACTTCGCGGCCTTGTAGTACTTCGGCTGGTGGGTGACGCGGTAGACGAGCAGCACGGCGCGTCCCATCTCGATGTCGTCGAGCGTGTGCGCATCGGCTTTGTAGCCGGTGATGGTTCCTTCAGGCGTGACATATCGATCGACCGCCGCCTTGATGTAGTGGAAGTCCGCTCCGTCGGCTGTGGTGTGCCACTCGGCTGCCATGCCGTCCAGCAGCACGCCTTCTTCGTAGGCCCACGCTCCCGGATGCCCCACAGTCGAGATCACTCCGTCCGGCCATTGCCTGATGACCGTCTCCGCCATCGTCTGCGAAGGCGACTTCTCTGCCACGCCCACCTGCACTGCTACACACCCCAGCAAAACCAGCGAAGCCACCAGCCTCATTCCCAACCTCACGCATTAATTCGGACTCACAACCTGCACACCAGCATACCTGCGGAGACAGTGTGCGGGCCAACGCCGGTTCGACTTCTGCGACGGCGTTGACGGTGGCGAGGGTGGTGGATTCGGGTTGGCGGTCTTCTGGGGAGCCGGGTGAGGGTTCGATGTGGAGGTGTTGGGCGAGGGCGTTGAGCAGCAGGGCGAAGTAGGGGCGTTCGAGGCGGTGGAGTTTGGGTTCGGGGAGCGGGAAGATCTCTTCAGTGAAGGGGTCGGGGGGCTCCGGGTTGTTGGGTGCGGGGGCGTGGGTGTGGTCTTTGTGCGGTTCGGGTGCGTGGGTGTGGTTCTTGTCCTGCGTGGTTGCGATGGGGTGGTTGTTGGGCTCGGGGGCGTTGGTGTGGGTGTGGTCTTCGCGGTGGCGGGTGATGTTGAGGGCGGCGAGTTGGAGTCCGTAGAGGAGGGTTCCGGCGCGGCGGCGGTCGATGTTGTTGGCGGCGAGGTTGGTGATGA
>NZ_DASUBE010000002.1:0-23711 GCF_035763405.1 Edaphobacter sp. | reverse complement strand
CAGCCAATCTTCCTCATGCGGTAGGGGTTCCAGCAGACGCGATGCAGCTAACCGGGGAAGATCTGATGAAGCTAGCTGGCACGAAGAAGATCGATCTAATGGCTGCTGGGCCTCCTTGCCAATCCTTCAGTATCTTGGGCAGGCGAGGTGCCCTTGCTGACCCACGTGGAAAGCTCGCTCTCAAGTATTTTGATCTCATCTCAGAAGTGCAGCCACGCGCATTCATCTTCGAGAATGTTCCCGGACTTCTATCCGTCAACGATGGCAGGGATTGGAAAGAGTTGCTCGCCTATGCGGAGAAAAAGACTGGCTATAACCTCCATGTTGATCGTCTAAACGCCACACAATTTGGCATCCCACAATCGAGAGAACGAGTCGTTCTTGTTGGGTTCCGAAAAAAAGTAAAGTTTAAGTTTCCAAAAGGGCCAACGGGACCATGCGCAGTAGAACTAACCCGAGCGATGCCAGCCTCAGGAACGCCCAGTACGCATGCCTTGGTCGAGGTAGAGGGACTAGCGAATCAAGACGTGCGCATTCACGGTGAACGAGTAAGAGAGCGGTACAAACGAATTGCACAAGGGGATCGAGATCGGATTGACCACACTGATCGCATTTCAGGAGATCGGCCCAGCGGAACAGTCCTGGTTGGTTCTGGAGCGGGCGGAGGGAGACCGCACATTCACCCTGTCGAGCACAGAGTTATAACAGTTCGCGAAGCGGCCCGTCTTCAGAGTTTCCCTGACTGGTATGTTTTTCAAGGTACTTCCACAGCTCAGTATCGGCAAGTGGGCAATGCTGTGCCTCCACTAATGGCTTATGAGGTTGGTAAAGCAATATTAGAGGCGCTCGAAGGAATATCAGTGGAATGACCTATCCGGCATTGCCCTTCGCGAATCACACTTGGCGTATTAGCCATCACCAGGGCATCCTTACGCCGAAAGTTTTGAACGCGCTGTTATTCGCAGCCTCGACGTATCAAGATAGCCGCGATCCAACACAAGAGATCAATAATTATCTTGTCACAAATGAAATTGTCCCACCGAATATACGTGGTGATAGTCAGCAGGCGGATATATGGAGAGATTATCAGCAACTACTGCCTGAACTTGGATTGATACCGTCTACAAGAAGTGTTTCTCATATTCAACTGAGCCCAGCGGGTCTTAGTTTTCTTGACGGAGGTATCGATTTCACAGAGTTCATGACTGTGCAGGCCTTTCGATGGCAATACCCTAATGGCCACAACACACAACGGTCAGCGGGTGACCCTTCACAATTAAACTTTGCAGCTCAACAGGCAGCGGCAGGGATACTCATTAAGCCAGCAGTGCTACTTTGGCAAGTTCTTGATGGACTACGCGCTGCTGGTGAACTCTTGGGCTTAAGTGCGCCCGAAATTGAATATTTCGTGATCCCCGCGTCGACTCATGATGAAGTTGATCTTGTGGTCGAGGCAATCAGGCAGAATAGGACTCTACGATTGGCCTTCCCTTCAGGCCAAACCAAGCAGAGACGCAACGCCTCCGACTGGATGAAGCGGCTCGACCAAACCTATGCTTTTATGCTGGACGCCGATGACCGCCTGAATCTATCAGTGCATTCTATTGCGAACCTCTCTAAGTTTAGGGAATTGATACATCAATTGTGTGAACCGCGGTCATTTTGGATATACCCGACAGATGGTTCGCAAGCCGCGTCTTGGGGTCTTTGGTACGGAACGTTCGATAGCAACGGTTATCCAATTCCAGTGGGCGCTGCTGCCGGGGATTTCGGAAGTGAGCCTGAGCCCGAAGAAGAAATCTTGGAAGCTCCGCGTGAAATCGCTATACGTGCATTCGAATGGCGAGCAGAAGCAGAAATGGAGCAACGCGGGGCCACAATAAGCTCAGTTTATTCAGCCGACCTCTCAAACAGCTCTCATCGCTTACATGACAGCATGATCCGGCTCATAGCAGATTGCTGTAGAAGAAAGCGCATAAACGTTTTCTCTGATCCGGCAACCCTTGATCTTCTGATTGAACTTGAGAATCAGGAGCTACTCATTGAGGTCAAGAGCGCCACATCGAAAAACTTAGCTCATAAGATTCGAATGGCCTTGGGCCAAGTGACCTACTATGGCTTCCTCCGCTCGAAACAGTCTCCCAAACCGCGTAGGCTAGGGATAGCTCTAACGCTCGGCGTTGATGAGACGCATTGGAGTAAAGATTTCCTTACAGACTATCTTGATGTGGACTACGTTACGCTGCGCGAAGGGAAATTGCTCACCTACTCTCGTTCAGCTGAAGTGGCCGCGCTAATTGCCTAGGCGGCTCAGTTTAACCAGAAGAGATTGAGGATCAGATCTGAACGCGCACTCCCAAATACGGACGACTTTCCATCCCTGTTGGCGTAGTAAGCGCGTATTTTTTCTATCTCGTTTGCTGTTCGCATTTAATTTCGGTTCCCAATATTCATGTTGTGACTTCGGGCGCCTCCCGCAAGTCGGACAGGAATGCCAAAAGCACCCGTCCAGAAAAACCAAAATATTAGGTTGTACGAGCGCATCCGGTGAACCCGGCAGCTTCGGATACATATTGTGTTTTATGTGCCACCCCTTAAGGTAGCTATGCATAATCCGATCAAGGTTGGATTTGCTTCGGATTCTGCTCATCATCCAACTTCGTTTGGAGCGAGTAACTGTGTCCATGGGAGTTTAGACGCGCGGTGCCGCACCCTTAGCAACTGATACTAATCGAACCATCGTGAATGCACCGGGTGCCCCATTCATGCAGTCTCATCGCATGAGCGGGCATTCGAGCGAAGCTCGAACGCCTTGCTTAAGGGCACGGCTTCAGCCGTGCCGCTAACGCTGCAAAATCAACGCGGCTTTAGCCGCTGAGGTACGCTTTCTTCCCGGCGAGACACTTTTTCATCACCCTCTTTAGCCCCTGGGGACGCGCCGTTACAGCCGCCGCATGGCGATCCCCACCAGAGCATCACGCCCCGGAGCCTCGTTCATCACCCCGCTTTGCTAACACCGCCGCCGCGACTACATCCACCAGAACCCCGTAACCGCCTGCCTCAGCGATGTCCCGGAAGCATGTCCGCACTCTTCAGCCACCGAACGACTTCCGTTGGACGGGCTTCCATGCGTGTCAAGCCCATCCGCAGCATAAGCCAAACAAAACAATCGATCTCCCATTGGCGGACGAGTTTTCCGGCCCTGCTAAAATAGAAATAGACCCATACAGAAAAAGCCCTGGAGCCTTCGGGGCCTTTTCTATTTTCCCGGAATAAGTAATTTAGAATGAATATTTTGCCGCAAGCACCCCGCGAAATACAAGACTTTGCCACTGATGCCCTGGCCTAAGTCCTTTGTTCGAAGTATTTTGCACAAAAATAGGGGGGAGGGGGTCCCGTCATCGCTGGTCCAGCGGAACGACCGTCCGCCGGTGCAGCAGGCTGTCCGAGTCGCCGATGACCAGCACGCCCGGCTGCCGGTGCCCGCGCGTGAAGACCAGCTTCAAACCGGTCGCGTCCTCGGAGACGGCGAAGACCGGCTCGCTCAGGACAGACTGACCGGCAGGCACCCTGGTAGTCAGCCGCACGCCGGAGAGCCCCGGAGACTCGCCCCACAGCCGCCCCTCGCGATCAATCAGATATGCCTGAATCAGATCCTCACTCTCAGGCTTGTGCCCTCGGTTGGCGATCCTGACAGTGACGCGCACCAGCCGTCGGCCATCCTGCGCGGGGAGCCCTTCAATCTCGCTGACCCCGACGACCGTGAAGCACATCTCGTCAAAGCACTGCGGCTGCCCAAACGCCACGACGCGCTGCCTCTGCCTGAGCGAGACGGTGAGCAGCACCCCCATATAGACAACCCAGACGCCAGCGATCCACGCCAGCCCACGCACAGCCCTCCGGCGTTCGCGCCGAACCAGCGAGATGGCAGTGCCGACGATCCCAATCGCAGTCCAGCCTGCCAGCCCCGCCAGCAGCAACTCGCGCAGATTCATTCACCACCCCGGTTCACGATAGACTTAACACAACGCATGGCACCCATTATTCTCGCCCAGGAACTTGGCAAAACCTACCGCTCCGGCAAACTTGAAGTTCCCGCGCTCCGCAGCGTCAGCTTCGCAGTCGAACCGGGCGAGTTTGTTTCTATCGTCGGCCCGTCCGGCTCCGGTAAATCAACACTCTTCTACATCCTCGGCGGCCTCACCCAGGCCACCAGCGGACACATCTCGATTGAGGGCGTTGATTTCGCCCGCCTTACCGATGCTGAGCGGACAACCATGCGTCGCCACAAGATCAGCTTCATCTTCCAGCGGTTCAACCTGCTGCCCACGCTCAGCGCGATGGGAAACATCGAGATCGCCAACGAGATTGCCAACATCGGTCGCCCGGACGCCGCGGCCCTCGACCGGTCTCTGCTGGATCATCTGTCTGAACTGCTCGGGATCGCAGGCCGCCTCGAGCACCGGCCCAACGAACTCTCGGGCGGTGAGCAGCAGCGCATCGCCATCGCACGTGCGATGATTACGCGCCCCGCCATCGTGCTGGCCGATGAGCCGACCGGCAACCTCGACACGAAGAACTCCGACGCCGTGCTCCGGATGCTGCGCACATCCAGCCGCGAGCTGAACCAGACCGTGCTGATGATTACGCACAACCCCGAAGCCGCGCAGATCGCCGACCGCATCCTGCACATGCGCGACGGCGAGATTACCCACATCGAAAACGGCAAGGGTTAGCGAAGCCCTTTGGAAGCGGTGAATGAGTCTCGGTTTTGAAAGAGCGCGACTTCAGTCGTGCCGTAAACCTCTCCGAGTCGACGAGGCTTTAGCTCTGAGGGAATGGTTGCGAGCTGAGTCAGACCTTCTTTTTCAGCGCCGCTGCTTCATCAGGCGAAGCCACGCCCTTAACGCGACGAATACAAACAGCGTGACCCCTTCAACGCTACCGGCGTACTCACCCCTGGCCGCAGGCATGTAGGCCAGCCCGTCCGGTATCTGCTGGGTTTCGCCATGAACGTGGGCCTGGTGGTAGAGCTTTTCAATCAGCTCGCCGATGCCCTTGGCGAGTTCTCCTTCTTCAATCTGGCCATTGCGCCGAATCAGTTCTTCCAGCAATTCCTGTATCTCTCGTGCCAGCCTGAGGACCTCGTCCGTCTCCATCTGGCGCGACCGGATTGCTGCTGCCGCGCCGAAACGTTCGGGCCGGGGAACGTTCCACAACCCCTGCCGCTGCGCCGCCAGCAGGTTTGCGCTGCTCTTCAACTCGCGCAGAACAAGGCTCAGCCGCAGGCTCAGGCGCTCCAGTTCCTCCATCTCGCGGCTGTGGGACGGGTCATCGACCGGCACGCCCTTGCCGCGCACGAAGACCGGCTGCTTCATCAGTTCCCCTTGAATGCGGTAGAGCAGCATCTTCAACTCCGGCAGTGTGGCCATCTTTATCCCTCCACTCTTATCTCTGCGGGCCGAGGTACAGACAGGCATCGTACCCTACCTCGCGTCGTCTCACGCAAAAATCTCACTTCGCTTACAGTGGTGTCACCAACATTTGAGCACTGGTTTGCAGAACACCGGAGGGACGCCCCTGATGTCGGACCCGGAACTTGTCGTTGCCATCTCGAAACTCGTCGCCGCGCTGCCCGGCGTGACGGAAAAGAAGACCGACAGCCATGTCACCTTTCTTGTCGGAAAGAAGGTGTTTGCTTTTACGCGCGGCGGAGGCGGCCGGGGAGTGGTGCTCAAACTCCCTCAAGACAGAATCGCTGAACTTCTCCAGAGGGAAGAAATCTCTCTCCTGACCATGGGGAAGCGGACCATGAAGGAGTGGATCCTGCTCGACCACGACCGTCCGGCCAGTTATAAGAAAGACCTCGGCCTCTTCAAAGAGGCGATGGCCTTTGTCTCGTCCGGCAGCAGGACGAAGAGCAAACAGCAGAAATCAGTCGGGAGATAGAGAACCTCATGCCCTGGTATCAACTGGAGGACGCCAACGACCCCAGGCTCGACGAGCTGGCGAAGCAGTACAACCTGCATCCGCTGCACGTCGAGGACGCGCGCAGCGAAGAGGAGAGCGTGAAGGTTGATACGTCCGCGCACTACACCTTTGCCGTCTTCAAGCCGGTGCGACTGGAGCCCGATCCGGCTGCGCCCGCCGAGTCGATCCCGGTCTTCTCGCCCGTGGACATCTTCGCCGGAAAAGATTTTCTGATTACCATCGCCGACTCCCGCTGCTCCTCCACCCAGCAGGCGCTTGAACGCGCGCGTCGCGATGGCGACGACGAGCATCCGGCGCGGCTGCTCTATCTCATTCTCGACACCATCGTCGATCTCTACTTTCCGGCCATCGACCACTTCGATGACCGCATCGACGATCTCGAAGACGTCGTTCTCGCCAGCCCGACGCCCGCGATTCTTCAGCGCGTCTTTGCCCTGAAGCGTGAGCTCATCGATCTGCGCCGTGTGCTCGTCAACACGCGCGACGCCAGCCTGCACTTACAGCGCGACCCCGAATCCATCATCGACACCGAGCACCAGCCTTACGTGCGCGACATCTACGACCACGTGGCGCGCCTGCTGGACTCAGTTGAAACCCAGCGCGACCTGCTCAACAACACGCTGGACATCTACCTTTCTTCGGTCGCCAACCGCACCAACGAGGTGATGAAGGTCCTGACCGTCCTCAGCACCATCGCGCTGCCGGTCATCGCCATCTCGGGCATCTACGGCATGAACCTGAAGGGGCTGCCCTTTGAACAGTCGGCGCATGGCGCAGAGTATGTGGCACTGCTGACGATTCTTTGCACGGTGCTGCTGCTCTACCTCCTTCGACGCATGAAGTGGTTCTGACATTTTTTTTGTTGGAGATCTCCAATAGCCGGGCCTCGCCTTCCCCCTTTTCCGGGGAGAGTAACCACCCTGGAGGTGACTACGAAATACGCCCGGCGCCTTCCCTGAAAGTGGCACAAAGTCGCAACAGCTTCTACAATTAGCGGAGGAATTCATCCCTACAGATTTGCCCGCAGTACAGGTGGCCGAAGCTGGCCCCCAGGCGAGGATTAAGGAAACGCATGAAGTTGAGCAGGATTGGCCGGGCTTCCCTGGCCTTGGTAGTCTCCGTTGCGATGGGTCTGGGCATGACAGCGTGCGGTGGCGGCACCGTTGCGTACTTGTGGGTGCTCGGCACCCAGTACAACCAGATCGCCGCCTTCAAGGTTGATGATTTCACCGGCAACCTCACGCAGGTCCTCCACTCCCCGTTCCCCTCGGGAGGGGCCAACCCGGTGGCGCTGGTGGTTACCAACGCCGGTCGCTATGTTTACGTCGTCAATCAGGGCACGGGCTCGACTTCCGGCAAAGACTGCGGCGGCGCGTCGGGCGGCATCGCCCAGTTCAGCGTCGGCGGTGGCGGAACTCTCAGCTTTCAGCAGTGCTTTGTCAGTCAGGGCACTTCGCCGATATGGGCGGCTAGCGATCAGGCAAGCAGCTATCTCTACGTGCTCGATCAGGTTGCTCCCGCAGCAGACTGCTCCCCCGCGAATGCGAACAACCCCAACCTCTGCTACGGCGACATTACCGCCTTTTCCATCGATCCCAATACCGGTCGCCTGACCCTGGTACTGAACCAGCAGATCAAGGACAGCCACGGTCAGCAGTTGACGTACTTCCCAGTGGGCAATCATCCCTCGACGATGCGGTTCGCCGGCGGCGGCTGTCTGATGACGCTGGACCGCGGCGACCAGACCGTATTCCCGTACTCGGTCGGCTCGGGTGGACAGTTGACCCGGCCCACGAACTCCACGATCAACTTGAACTCGGTGAATGCCACCTCGATCAGTGCGAATGGAAGCTCGGTCTACATCACGGATGCGGGCGGAACTCCGACCAGCCCCGGCGGCTACATTCTGCCGTACACCGTAGGCTCGTCGTGCTCGCTCAATACGGCCACGGGAGGCGCGGTTGCCAATCTGCCGCAGACCCAGAACCCCGTGTACTCGATGACCGATCAGACCGGTCAATACCTTTATGTGCTGAACCAGTCGACGACGAACGCGAACCAGCCGGCTTATAGCTCTATTTCAGCGTTTACCATCACCTCCGGCAAGTTGCAGGCGCTCGATGATCAAGGCAACAACCCGTATCCGGTTGGCGGCGGCCCCGTATGTATGGTCGAGGACCCAACCCAGCAGTATTTCTATATCTCCAACAGCGTGGATGGCACCATCACCGGCAAGCTGTTCTATAAGCCACGCGGTACCCTTTCGAACCTGAAGCGCGGCTCTACCTTTACGGCGACAGGGCACGCGACGTGCCTTGCCCTCAGCGGCAATGTGCAGTAACAGGTGGACTGACGCGGACGCGAAGCAGGATGTCTCCATGAGTCCTGAGCCATTTTGAAGACCATTGCGGGCGGAAACCATCCGCCCCGGAGTTAGCTAAGCATGAAGTTGAATAAAATCGGCCGTGGAACTCTGGCCTCGATCGTCTCTCTGGCAGTTGGGCTTGGCCTGACGGCGTGCAGCCGTGACTACACACTGGCTTACGTCTACGTGACCAACGCAAAACCGGCCTCCGCCGGTTCGACCGACGGCACCGTCAGCGCGTTCGCAGTGGACTATCAGATTGGATCGCTGGTACCGCTGGCGGACTCCCCGTTGCCTGCCGGTAAAAACCCCGTGGCATTGGTCTCCTCTCCGGATAGCCAGAACCTCTATGTCGTCAATCACGACGACTCGACGGTCATGCACTTTGCCATCGGAACAGATGGCAAGCTGTATCTGAAGGAGACGACCAACATCACCGGAAGCCTGCCGACCGCCGTTGCCATCGATGCTGCCGGCAAGTTCCTGTACGTGACGTTCACCTATCAGCTCGGGCCCAATGGCCAGCAGCTTTATTCGCCGGCCTCGCCCGGCCCCGGCGGCGTCACGGTGTTCTCGATCGATAGCAGCGGCAAGCTGTCACCTGTGTCGACGGTCAATGTCGGCAATAATCCGGTCGCCATCGCAGTCAGCCGTCAGGCCACCATCGCGTCCAGCAATACGACGCTCGCCTATGTTTACGTCGTGGATCAGGAAGCCCAACCGAATGCAACCGTGCTCGGATTCACACAAAACGTCAGCACCGGAGCCTTGACGCCGACGCCCGGAACCGTCATCACCACCGTCGCGGGCAAGACGGTGGCCACCGGCTACAATGCCGGTATTGCCCCGAGCTCCGTTGCGATCGATCCCTCAACCCGCTACGTCTACGTCACGGACCAGGCCGCCAACCAACTTTACGGCTACGGCATCGGGACGGGTGGCGCGCTGGTTCCGCTGCTCTCTTCGCCCTACACCACCGGGCTCTATCCAAGCAGCGTCACGATCGACCCGCGCGGCAAGTACATGTACGTCACGAACTTCAGCAGCAATTCCGTAAGCGCCTATGCCATCGATACAGCTACGGGATCGCCTTCGGGTTCGGTTGGTTCGACTTCGACGACGGTTGCCACCAACCCGACCTGCTCGGCGGTCGATCCTGCGCTCGGCATCTACCTCTACGTGTCCAACAACAAGGACGGTTCGGTCTCCGGCATGAAGCTCGATCCGCACAACGGGACCCTGAAGCAGGTGCAGAACTCTCCGTTCCCCACCGGATCATTGCCGACCTGCCTGACTGTTGTGGCGAACGGCTCGCATCCCAACCAACTGATCATCCAGTAGGTCAGTTCGATTGCAGCAAACAGCCCCGCCGTGCGGGGCTTTTTGCTGTTCTCCTGAGCAATATTCCGTGCGGTCCAGGCCGCGTTGCGCTCGAAAGGTGTCCTCAAGCAGCAGCCAGCATGGGCCGGGATACTGTACTCGATCCGGCCGGTCTCGACTTGCGGACGACGTGGCCCGGACCCAGCCTGACACGGCGACGGTCACGATGGCGCGGCGAGTTTTATCTCAGGAAGCTGTGGGTGCGAGCCTGCGAGTAGATGGGCGGAAGCGGTCCAGAATAACCTTGCGGACAGGATTTTCGTAGAACCGGTAGATTGCCAGTGAAGCCAGAATGATGACGGCATACGACAGCCAGGGGTCAAAAGCAATCAGGTGAAGGCGGGCAAATAAGTGGTTGCGATGGATGAGCTGGTAGAGATTGAAGTGCAGCAGATAGAGGCAATAGCTGCTCTCGCCCACGAGCAGCAGCGGGCGCCAGGAGAAGCACGAGGTAATCCAGTGCGGTCCGCTGAGCCCGAGGATGAGCGCGCCGAAGATCGGTGTCAGCAGGCCGCCGTGCATCAGCAGGTAAGAGGTCTTCGGCACCAGCGCGTAAAAGAACACGCCCAGCGCGGCAAGGCTGGATGCGGCCAGAATCATCCGCTGGCGGGTCGTGAGCCCGAGAACAAAGTGGAGCTGGGCCAGGATGACGCCTGAAAGGAACGTCGCCAGATAGGGCAGCGGCGTGAACTTCAGAAAGCGTATCCACTCGGTCGAGGAGTAGCGATCCACCGGCCCGGTGAGATGGTCCGGATTAAGGATGGTATAGAGCGAGTGCGGGACCAGGCCAATCGCCCAGACCGCAAGCAGCACTGCGATGAGCCGCACCGGCGTCTTTGGCCACGGCACGCGGATGATCCACGGAAATCCGATATAGAAAACAGCTTCGCAGGAGAGCGTCCATGCGACCGTATTCCAGAAGGTGGCCAGCTTGGGGCTGAGTCCCTGCAACAGCAGGGGAGTCAGGACGAATCCCTGCCAGAACTCGGCGTGCGAACGGGCGTACCACTCGTCGCGAAGCATCGAGACGGAGATGACCAGAATGAGCAGGTAGACGGGGTAGAGGCGCGCAATGCGGGCCATCCAGAAGTCACGCTTGTCGAGGTTGCGGCCCCGGTCACCATAGTTGTACGTCAGCACGTAGCCGGAGATGAGGAAGAAGACGCCGACGAAGACGTAAGCATTATCGACCAGCGGATACAGGATGCCCAGGTGCGGCGGGGTGAAGTGGAACAGGACGATGCCCAGCGCAAGCAGCGTGCGAATGCCCGTCAGAGCGGGGAGCTGCGGCTTGCGCGCGAAGCGAGGGGCCAGCGGAGCGGCTGCTGCCGGAGCGACGACTTCGACGGTGGCTGGTTCGTGTTCCAGAATGCTGGAGGTCACTCGGTTTTCCTTATAAGGATTCGATGCCCCGGCGGGGCAAATCTATCCCGAATCGTCCAAGGCAGGAGTAAACGAGTTTGATGCAATGGAAGGCTCAGGCGGTGACGAGCGAACCCAGTTTTTCACCGCTGACGACGCGCACAATATTTCCTTGTTCTTTCATGCTGAACACCATCATGGGCATATTGTTGTCCTTGCAGAGCGAAACGGCGGCCTGATCCATCACGCGCAGGTTCATGCGGATGATGTCGTTGTAGGTGAGGCCGGGGAGCTTGGTTGCGGCGGGGTCGAGTTTGGGGTCGGCAGTGTAAATACCGTCGACTGAGGTGGCCTTGAGCAGAATGTCGGCCTTGATCTCCATGGCGCGCAGGCTGGCGGCGGTGTCGGTGGAGAAGAAGGGGTTTCCTGTGCCTGCGGCGAAGATGACGATGCGTCCCTTTTCGAGGTGGCGGATGGCGCGGCGTCGAATATAGGGCTCGGCCACTTCATGCATTTCGATGGCGGACATGACGCGGCAGGTGATGCCGAGCTTCTCGATGGCGTCCTGCAGGGCGATGGCATTGATGACGGTCGAGAGCATTCCCATGTGGTCGGCGGCGACGCGGTCCATGTCGATGGCTTGCTGGGCGACTCCGCGGAAGAAGTTGCCTCCTCCGACGACGATGCCGATCTCACAGCCGAGCGCGTGGACGGCTGCGATCTCTGCGGCCACTTTGTGGATAAAAACGGCGTCGATGCCGAAGCCTTTGCCTGCGGCCAGAGCTTCGCCCGAGAGCTTGAGGAGGATTCTCTTGTACATATCAGTTCCCAGTATCGCATGGGCGTTTGCGGGCGGAGAGGCGTAGCGGGTGAGGGTACCCCCTCCCCCCTCAAAAGTACTCAAAGTCCTTCAAACATTGGACTTAGGTCCGGACCTCGGTGTGGTGTGCGGTGGAAGGTTATCTGACAATGGGGTTTTCCGGAAGCGCCTTTTGTCAAGCTGGAGTTCGTGTTGCTACGAGGAAAATGCAGGATTTTTCCCCCTTCGCTTCACTCAGGGTCAGAATGACAGGTAAAGAGTGGGGCGATTCTCCGAATGACAGAGAAAAGCCCGGAGCTGAGTCCGGGCTTTTTGTGGAGTGGTTGGAAGACTGCGCCTCAGCTCAGGGACTTGAGGGCGGTCTGGGCGTCTTTTGCGGTCTGGGTGTTGGGGGCGAGCGACGCTGCCTTTTTGAGTTCGGTGGCGGCGTCGGCGGTCCGGGCCAGTTTGGCGTAGGTCATGCCCAGGTGGTAGTGGATGGCAGCGTTTTGGGGAGCCGTTTTAGCGGCGTCCTCCAGCAGGCCGCGCGCGGACTCATAGTTTCCTTTCTGGTAGTAGATCCAGGCGAGCGTGTCGGCGGTGTCGGGCGAATCGGGCAGGGCACGGCGCGCGGCCTGGGCCAGGGTCAAGGCTACGTCGAGGTTCTGTCCGGTCTCGACCATGAGGTTGGCGAGATTGTTGTTGGCAACGGCCTGGTCGGGCTGGATGGCGAGGGCCGCTTTATAAGAGGCGATTGCGCCGTCACGGTCTCCCTGTGCGTCCTGTAGCGAACCGAGGACGGTAAAGCCGGAGGCGTCGCGCGGGTGGTCTTTGGTCCACTGCCGCCACTTTTCGAGCGCCTTCGGTGCTTGTCCCATCGCAATCTGGGCGCGGCTGTAGAACATGGTCGCGGCGGAGTCGGACGGGTTCAACTGAAGGGCTTTCTCGGAGCTGGCCAGACCGCCAGCGGTGTCTCCGGTCTGCAACTGAAGGCCGGCGAGCAGGTCGTACATCTGTGCGTTCTGCGGGGCCTTGGCAATCTGGTCCTGAACGCGGGCGATGATGGCCTTGGGTGCCTGCTTCTCGACGGACATGGCAGCGACGACGAGCTGGAGCGCGCGGGAGTCGTTGGGATTGATGGCGAGCGCCTGTTCGAGCAGCGTCTTGCCTTCAGGGGTCTTGTTCTCCGTGAGGCGAAGCCGGCCAAGCTGGAAGAGGGCCTGCGCGTCCCTGGGGTTAAGTTTGAGCGCCTGGTTGAAGTCGCTCTCAGCCTTGTCGTTCAGCTTCTGGTTGGCGTCTGCGATACCCTGCCAGACATGGGGAGCCGAGGCGCCCGGGTTGGCGGCGATAGCGGCCTTGGCCACGTCGCTGAGCGTGGAGAAGTCGTTGTTCATGACGGCGATGTTGGCCAGCGCCTCCTGTGCCTCAAGATTTTTAGGATTGATGCGCGTGGCCTGGCGGAAGCTCTGCTGCGCGGTGGAGAGGTCGCCTTTGGCCTGCGCGGCGCGACCGTACCAGAGCTGGACGGCGAAGCTGTCGGGGTTGGCCTTGGCCGCTTTCTGCAGCACATTGAAGGCGTCGTTGGTCTTGCCGTCGTTAAGCATCAACATGCCGTTGAGGACGGCGACCTCGGGACGGGTGCTGTCGGCCTTGGCGAGGTCGGCTGCGATGTCGCGTGCCTTGGAGACGTTGTGGTTGAGGATGAGCAGGCGCGCGTAGGCGAGCTTGAGAGGAATGCTCTTGGGATACTTCGAGACGAGCGCGGCATAGTCGGACTCGCCGCGCGCAACCTGGTTGGAGCCGATGTAGTAGTTGGCCAGCAGCTCGGCTCCGGCGTCGCTGTCGTTGAGCTCCTCGGTGGCCTGGTGGAGCGTCTGCTCGCCCTGGGCGGTGTTGTTCTGGCGGAAGTAGATGTCGGCGAGCGCGGCGCGCACCATGACGTTGTCGGGCGCGGCGGTCTTGGCGTCGAGCAGTTGCTGCTGGGCTCCCGTCAGGTCGCCCTTCTTCTGGAGAAGGGCGGCGAGCACGATGGCTGCAGTCACGTTCTTTTTATCGAGCGAGACGGCCTTGCGAAGCTGGTCTTCGCCCTGGTTCGAGGTGGCGGAGTCGGCGCTCTGGAGCAGGCCAAGCGAGGTGTGGAAGGCCGAACGGTTGGGATCAAGCGAGATGGCGTGCTCGATCTGCGTGATGGCGGTGGCTCGGTCGCCCTTCGCAGCGGCGACGCCCGCGAGCAGGGCGTAGGCATCGGGGTTGTTGGGCTTGAGGGCAAGTACGGCATTGGCCTGTTCCTGCGCCTTGTCGGGCTGCTTGCCGGCCAGCAGCAGATTGCCCAGTTGGATGCGTGCATCGACATTGTTGGGCTGGAGATCGACCGCGCGCAGCAGCTCCGCGTAGGCGGGCATGATGCTGCCCTCCTTGAGCAGAACCTTGGCGAGCTCGAAGTGGGCGTCGCCGAAGTTGCGGTCGATGCGGATGGCGTTGGCAAACTGGATGGAGGCTTCCTTGAGCTTGCCCTCATTGGCGTAGCGCATGCCGCTTTCCAGATACTTCTGCTTGACCTTGTTGGGGTCGCGGTGGCAGCCCAGCGAGGAGCCAAGGACAAGCGAGCAGGCAAGAATGGCAGTGATGCGAAACGCCGAAGGAGCTGTTGTGGTTCTCATTGCTGTTTCTCTCCAATCGAAGCAGATGCGTGATCGAGGTTGAGCCGGTTAGTTGGGAATAAAGCGGGGCAGAAAGGGGACCATCTGGCTGGTGAAGTGAACGGCCCGCGCCTTGGCCGTGGCCAGGGTCTCAGTGGGAAGAATGGGTGTGATGACGCGGACCAGCGCGCCGTCGGTCCGGTTCATGCGGATGGCGTCGGCCACCATATAGGCCTTGGCCTTGTACTCGTTGGGAATACTGCGGCCGTGGGCCTGATACCAGTAGATGACGAACTGCTTCTGCTCGCCGTTGCTGATGACGTATTCGCCGACGTGGTAGGTCTTGTCGTGAATGTCCTGGAGCGTGGTGTATTTTTGCGAGTCGAAGGTCCAGCCTGCGCCGGGAAGGCAGTGCTGCGGCGAGTGCATCGTCTGGCCGGTGCGCTGCGTGGGGAAGTAGGCGATGAAGAGGCTGATGGCCTGGGCGTTGTCGTAGACAGGGGCGATCAGGCTGGCCTGCTGCGCGGCGGGCATCGGGCGGAGATAGACGCGGTTCAGAAAGTCGCCTTTGCCGAGCACGTCGAGCGTGGCCGAGTCGAGCGGAATGTCGTGCGCGGTCCAGTTGCCGATGGTCTCGGGAAGGTTGCTGAGCGGTTCGCTCGCGGGCACATTGTCGGCGTCGCCCCGGTGGTTGAGAACGAAGAAGGCGAAAAGAAGCAGAACTACGACGGTCCAGAACTTTGGAGACTTCATGCGGACGCCCCCTTGCGGTGCGGAAGGAACTGCATGGCGCGGTGGACCAGATAGAGACAGATGAGCGAGACGACGAACATGACCCATCCGGAGAACTCGTGGAAGAAGCCGAGGGCCTTGTCCGGATCCCAGTACTGGACGCAGAGGCCGGTGCCGACGATGCGCACGACGTTGGCGGCGACGGCGATGGGAATCGCAGCCAACGCAAGCACCGTGCGGCGCAGGGTGGACTTCTCAAGAAAATAGCCGTAGAAGATGGCCAGCGCAAACAGGCTCATCAGCGAACGGATGCCGCTACAGGCTTCGGCGACCTCCAGTTGCATGACGGGCAGTTGAATGACGTTGCCGTCCTGAAGCGTTGGGACGCCGAGGAAGGGAAGAATATCGCTGGCGACGCGCGAGGCCATTAGTTGGAGCGGAAAGGTGATCTTGTTGAAGATGATCTCGGGGAAGGGAATGGCGAGCAGCAGCACAAGCAGTGGAAAGCGCAGTTCGCGCAGCATGGCGCGGCCGGAGAAGGTCCAGATGAGTCCAGCCATCAGCAGCACGAAGGAGACGCGCGAGGTGAACAGATCGACGCCGTAGACGCCGAGGATCAGGACGGCGATGGCGACGAAAATCAGCGGAATGCCCATCCAGGATGGCCGCACCGGCGTTGCACGGATGATCTTGCGGCGGTCCCAGATGAGGAACGCCGAAAAGAGCGGGACCAGAAAGCCGTGCGAGTAGTCGGGGATGGTGTACCAGTCGTGGACAAGCTTGATGCCGATGCGGTAATAAATGGCAATCAGGAGAAGGCCGATGACCGCGTAGGGCAGCCAGTCGCCGATGGCGAATGGTCTCTCAGGCTGGCGCGCAGTTGGGGCTGGCGTAAGTGGTGCGGTTTGAGTGCTGTCGCTGCTCATTTCGTTTAGCCGTTATACTTCACTGGTCATCCGTTAGCAATTACCCTTCCGTGCCGCGCAGGGTGATTTTCCCTTGATAAACCGGGCATGTCTACTAAAGTGGTAGGGAAAGACCCCCATCGAAGGAAAAGAATTTCCCACAAGTGCTGCTATTCTGCACCATAAGAGATGCCTCAGGGCAATTCGAAGCCCATCTGTATGACGTATCGACTGGAAATTCTGGAGATTGGCCGTACAAGGGACTGTCCTGTCGATGGAATTGGGGCCTGGATAAAATTTCGATTCGAGCGGACGTTTGGCATTAATCGTGCTCGAATCCAAAGGAGTGTAGAGACGAAGAAAGAGGAAGCCGATCTCAGCGTGCAAAAGTCTATTGATGAGAGTGCCTGCTAGCTGCTTGTAAATACGGATATAGACTGCCCTAAGGAAGAAAGAGCTCACTGAGGGCAGGCGGGTTGTCTGTCTAGGGAACATTCAGGAGATTTGAGCAAGATGCCGCTGCGGGCGGCGCTGAATGCATCAGAATGATGTAAGCCGGACGTAATGCTTGGGAAGGATGGGAGTTACGCAATGAAGTGGCTTTGTGCTGGATTAGCGATTACGCTGTCTCTGCCGGTGGCGGGGATGGCCCAGGGGCAGAAGGGCACGGAGGCTGCCGGAACGGCACCCGCGGCCCAGACTGCACAGAAGGCCCCTGCCTCGACGGCCTCTCCCACGGTCAACCCGGACACCTATGTGATTGGAGCTGAGGATTCGCTTCAGATCACCGTTTGGAAGGAGCCGTCGTTTTCCGGGACGCTGCCGGTCCGGCCGGACGGGATGATCTCGATGGTGATGCTGGGCGATATTCGCGCAGCGGGCAGGACTCCGACACAACTGTCGAACGATATTGCTGAGAAGCTGAAGAAATATATTCAGGATCCTGTGGTCTCTGTCGTCGTGCTTGGAGTCAACAGCCAGAAGATCTTTCTGGTGGGCGAGGTCGGGCACACGGGCCCGATCCTGTTGACCCCGGGAATGACTCCGTTGCAGGCGATTGCAGCGGCGGGCGGACTGACGATGTTTGCCAACCAGAAACACATTTATATCCTGCGCGGAGTGCAGGGCAAGCAGCAGAAGATTCCGTTCAACTATAAGAAGGCGCTGAAGGGCGACAACAGTCAGGACATTGCGCTCGAGCCGGGCGACACGATTGTGGTTCCATGAGGAGCGTCATGAAGGTAGGGATTTCAATCATTGCTTTGTTGATGACGCCGGGCGCGCTGCTGTGTGGGCAGGCGCTGCCCACGGCCGCCTCGGGCGCTGCCGCAACTCCCGCGTCCACGGCGGGGTCACGCGCCGGGTTCCGGATTCCGGGGTCGGACGGCGAGGTGCATTATGCGCTTGGCGCTTCGCAGATTGTGCAGTACGGATACTTCGGCCCCAGCAATGCGACCGGCACGGCGGCGCTGAATGGAGACGTCGGCTACAGTTCTCTGAACGTGAAGGCCCCGTTCGACATGGTGTATGCAGGCGGCGTGCTGATCTCCGAGTCAACGAGCCAAAACACCTCGACGTACCAGAACCTGGCTTTGTCGCAGGGCCTGATGGCGGGCAAGTGGGTCTTCAATCTGGCGGATTCGGTGTCGTTCCTGCCGCAGGCGCCGACGACCGGCTACTCCGGTATTCCCGGCGTGGGCGACATCGGCTATGTTCCCGGCGCACCGGGGACGGGACCGGCGGGCGCGCTGCTGACCTACTCGGGAAACCGCGTGGACAACACAGCTTCGGGCAGCGTGGAGCGGATGTTCACCGGTAAGACCTCCGCCAGTGTGATGGGGTCTTATTCCATGCTGCGTTTTCTGGATGACAACAGCGGGTTCGACACCTCCGGCGTTTCGGGAGAGGGTGCCTTGAACCACAGAATCGATGCCCGCGATACCGTCAGCGTGAACGCGATGTATTCGCTCTACACCTTCGGCAAGTCCGAAGGCGGGATCAATTTCGAAACACGGGGTCTCAATGGCGTGTATACGCGCCTGCTGAGCAGGACGCTGAGCCTGGAGCTTTCAGCGGGGCCGCAGTGGGTCTCCAGCTCGAACAAGGCGCTGATTCCCAATAGCCTGAGCGCGGCGGCGAGCATGGGTCTGGGTTATGTCCATGGCCTGACGAACGCGCAACTGGGCTACTCGCGCGGAGTCAATGCCGGGTCGGGCATCCAGCTAGGCGGCCTGAGCGACACGGTCTCCGGAGGTGTAGGACATTCCTTCGGGCCGCGATGGCTGGCTACGGCGAGCGCCGCGTATTCGCATACGAATGCGCTGGCAAACAGCCATCTTGCGCCACCACCCGGGCTGACGATTCCGCTTGGCGGAGATTTCTCGACGGTCTATGGAGGCGTGCAGGTGTCGCACAGCCTGAGCAGGACCTTGTCGATGTACATCAGTTACGGAGCGCAGAACCAGAGCTTTAACTCGGCCTACACGGGCGCGAATGCGTTCAATGGAACGTCCCAGACGTTTGGCATCGGGATCTCATATGCGCCGCGCGCGCTGCGTCTCAGACAATTTTAAGGAGTTATCATGCTTGGTCATCGCCCGCTTACGCTCGAAGACTATGGGACCATCCTGAAGCGAAGATGGTGGCTCATTGCCATTCCCGCGGCGATTCTGCCGATCATTGCCTACGCGGTCACGTTTTTTGTGACGCCGCAGTATGTCTCGCAGACGCTGGTGTTGGTGGAGCAGCAGAAGGTGCCGGAGTCCTATGTGAAGCCGGTGATTACGGAAGACCTGGATTCGCGGCTGGCGACGATGAAAGAGCAGATCATGAGCCGCTCGCGGCTGGCTCCGATCATCGATCGCTTCAATCTGTATGCGAACAAAGGCCTGTCGATGGACGACCGCGTTGATCGTGCAAGAAAAGCCATTGGAATCACGCCGATTCAATCGAGCATCACGCGCGGCCTGCCTGGGTTTTATATCTCGTTTACGGCAAGCGATCCGCGCACGGCACAGCTGGTATGCGGCGAGATTACATCGTTGTTTGTCAGCGAGAACCTTCACGCCCGCGCGGCCTCGGCCGAGGGGACAACGGAGTTCCTGAAGGGGCAACTGGACGACGCCAAGGCCAAGCTGGATGAGCAGGCAGCCAAGCTCGCGAAGTTTCAGCAGGAGTATGCGGGCCGTCTTCCGGATGAACAGTCCACGAACCTGAGCATGACCAGCACGCTGAGCACGCAGTTGGACGCCACGACGCAGGCGCTGACGCGCATGGAGCAGGACAAGAGCTACGCTGAGGCGATCTTGTCGCAGCAGGTGGCGGCCCAGAACGCCCAGTTGACCGACCACGGTCCCGCGCCTCAGGCACAGCAGGCGCAGTTGGAGCAACTGGAGAACCAGGAGGCCCAACTCCTGACGACCTATACCGAGGACTATCCCGACGTGATTGCGGTCAAGCGCAAGATCAAAGAATTGCAGGCCGCGATGGCCAAAGGTCCCGCTCCTGCGAAGGCAACCGCCTCCACCGCGCCAAGCAGGAACGATTCGCCCGGCGTGCTGCAACTGAGGGCGCAGATTCATGCGATGGACATCGGAATCGCGCAGAAGAAGGCGGAGCAGGCGAGGATTCAGGGCCAGTTGCGGATGTATCAGGACCGCATCTCCGCAAGCCCGGCGGTGCAGGAGCAGTACAAGAGCATTACGCGGGACACGCAGACGGCACAGCAGTTCTACGATGACCTGCTTGCCAAGATGAATCAGTCGCAGATGGGCACCGATCTTGAACGCCGGCAGCAGGGCGAGCAGTTCACGGTGATGGATGAGCCGAACCTGCCCGAATCGCCGACCTTCCCCAAGCGCGGCGTGTTTGTTGCCGGAGGCCTGGCAGGAGGGCTCGCGCTGGGGTTGCTGCTGACGGGACTGCTGGAATACAAGGACACCTCGATGCGCAGCGAGCGCGACATCTGGGCATTTACCAAGCTGCCGACGCTGGCGGTGATTGAGTTCTCGCCTGAACTGGATCACGCCTCGCCCCGGCGACGATGGTTTAGTCGCAGGAAACCGGACATGACGGCGGACAAACCGCTGGTGAAGGTGGGTGGGTAACGATGTACAACAGCTTCTTCAAATTGAAGACAAGCCCGTTCGGCACCAGCCCGGACCCGAAGTTTCTGTATATGATGCCGCACACGCGCGAGGCGCTGGCGTGTCTGGAGTACGGCATCTCCGCGCGCAAGGGCTTCACGGTGCTGACGGGCGAGGTGGGCACGGGCAAAACGACGCTGCTGCGCCGCGCGCTCAGTTCGTTCAACGGCCGCCGCGTGTCTACGGCGTTCGTCTTCAACCCGCGGCTCGACGCACTGGACTTTCTGGAGTTTGTGCTGACGGATTTCGGCATCGTGCCGGCGAACCGCACCAAGTCGGGCATGTTGCTGCAACTGAATCGCTGGCTGATTGAGCGGTTCAGGATGGAAGAGACCTGCGTGGTGGTGGTCGATGAGGCGCAGAACCTCTCCTGGGATCTGATGGAAGAGATTCGGCTGCTGACCAATCTGGAGACGTCGTCGGAGAAGCTGTTGCAGATTGTGCTTTCGGGCCAGCCGGAGCTGGAAGAGAAGCTGCGTCACCCGAGCGTGCGGCAACTCAGGCAGCGCGTGGCGCTGTGGTGCAGGACGCAGTCTCTGACCGAGAGCCAGACCCACGCATACGTCGCCGAGCGGCTCCGCATTGCCGGGGCCGACCATCCGCTGTTTTCACTCGATGCGCTTGACCTGGTGCACCGCTACAGCCGTGGGATTCCGCGCATCATCAACCTGCTGTGCGAGCACTCGCTGATTGTCGCGTATGTCGAGCAGGTGGAGCAGGTGACGGCGGCGATTGTGGAAGGCGTGGCGGTGGAGCTTGAGTTGGAGACGCAACCGTTCCTTATCTCGACTGCGGCAATGGGCGGGACGTCGAGAGGCGCCGAGGAAGGTCATGGCTTCATGAATTCATTTGGTGGCGAAACAACGGGAAGGCGAGATCGATGAGCCGCATTTACGAAGCACTCCAGAAGGCAGAATCCGAACGCGCAGTGGAGCGAGCGCCAGAGCGCGAGCCTGTTGCATCGCCGCCTTCGGTCAACGGAAATATGCACGCCGCCGCAGCGGTTGCGGTGCCGGAGTATGCGACGACGACGCCGGCGCAGCAGGCCGAGGTTGTCGGTATGCCAACAACGCAGACGGCTCGGGACGCCGCGGGTGGTCTGGAAGGCGGTTTGGGAGAGATAGCCCGGCACCGCTGGTCCCCTGCGCTGGTGCAGCTTCCTGCGCTGTTGCAGCGCGGCCCGGCAGTGGAGCAGTTTCGGAGCCTGCGCTCGCGGATCTTCGAGATGCGCGACATCCGGCCGCTGAAGTCGATTCTGGTGACGAGCGGAATGCCGCAGGAAGGCAAGAGCTTTATCTCGATCAACCTGGCGATGAGCCTGGCGCGGCACAAGAACAGCCGGGTGCTGTTGATCGACGGCGACATGCGCCGCTTCACGCTGCACCATGTGCTGGGGTGCGAATCGCAGCCGGGGCTGGCGGAGTATCTCGCCGGTAAAGCAAGTTTGCAGGAGGTGATGCAGCGCGGAGAAGCCAGCGCCCCGGGACAGCCCGTGCTGCCGAACCTGACGTTTATCCCCGGCGGAAACGGCGGAGACAGGGCCGCCGATCTCTCGGGCAGCCCGCGCTTCGGCGAGCTGCTTCAGTCGGCCTCGTCGTTCTTCGACTGGATCGTCGTCGATTCGTCGCCTGTACTGCCGGTCTCTGACGCGGTGAACCTTGCGCGCTTCTGCGATGGAGTGCTGTTGGTGGCCCGTGAGGGAGTCACGAAGTATCCGGTGGCTCAGCGGGCACAGAGTGAGTTGAAGACGGCGAACATTCTGGGCTTCGTGCTCAATGCTGTTCACGAGGCGCCCCAGGTCGGCGACTACTACGGCTATGACGCCAGCCAGGACTGAGGAGGGGCTTCCGGAACGATGATTCGGCTTTTCCACGTGTACTATCCAACGCGCAGCATCGTCCTCTTGCTGTGTGAGGCGCTGATCGTTGGCGGTTCGTTCCTGGTGGCGACGTTGCTGATGGTAGGTCCCGACTCCTACCTCGTCCTGAATTACGAATATGGCTGGCTGAAGATTGCTGCGCTTACCGTCCTGACGCTGCTCTGCTCCTATTACTTCGATCTGTATGAGCCGCAGCGCATCTCGGCCAAGTGGGAGATTTATTTTCGCCTGCTGCTGGTGCTGGGCTTTTTGTCGTTTCTGTTGTCGGCCATTGTTTATTTCTATCCTGAAGCCGACATCGCGCGGTATGTACTGCTGGTCGGGCTCATCTTCCTGACCTTTACGCTGGTGGCCTGGCGCAGCGCGTATGCGTGGATTCTGGGTCTGCGGGCCTTTCGGGAGCGGGTCTACGTACTGGGCTCGGGCGAAAGAGCGCAGATGGTGGTCGAGACGCTCAGAAACCGCAAAGACGCCGGGATGGAGGTGTTGGGCTGGGACAACCCGCATCTCGACAAGGCGGAACGCAAAGAGGCATTCAGCGCGGCGCTGGCGAAGTTTCACGGCCCAAATCCAGGCGTTGACCGCGTGATTGTGGCTCTCGAAGATCGCAGGGGCGAGCTGCCGATGCGCGAGATGCTGAACCTGCGCTTCGATGGCGTGGTCATCGAAGAGGCGGGCACGCTACTGGAGCGGCTGACCGGCAAGCTCTACCTGGATGGCCTGCGCCCCAGCAGCTTCATCTACAGCGAGGGCTTCAATGTAAAGCCGTCGCAGCAGATTGCGCGGCGCATCGTCTCGACCCTCACCGCGGCCGCGGGACTGCTGTTGTTTCTTCCCTTCTTCCCGTTTGTCGTGCTGCTGGTCAGGCTCTCATCGCCTGGTCCGATTTTTTTCCGCCAGACGCGCGTCGGCATGGGCGGCCGCAACTTCAGCGTGTATAAGTTCCGCACCATGCGGACCGACGCGGAGGCCGACGGCGCGAAATGGGCGAGCAAGAATGATCCGCGAGTGACGCGGTTTGGCATGTTCATGCGCAAGACGCGCATCGATGAGGTGCCACAGCTTTGGAACGTGCTCAAGGGCGACATGGGGTTCGTCGGCCCGCGTCCGGAGCGGCCCGAGTTTGTCCCATGGCTCTCGGAGCAGATTCCGTACTTCAACCTGCGACACATGATCCGCCCGGGCCTGACCGGCTGGGCGCAAGTGCGCTACGGCTACGGAGCCACGCTCGCCGAGACGCGCGAGAAGCTGGAGTTCGACCTGTACTACATCAAGCACATGTCCCTGGGGTTGGACCTGCTGATTATGTTTGAGACGATTAAGACGATTATTCGGCGACAGGGCTCGCAGTAGGGTCTGAGAAGAATCAGTGATGGCTTAGGGAAGGTCTGATTAAGTCCGCGAAGATTCCCTCAGGGGCTAAAGAGGGTGCTGAAAAAGTGTCTCGCCGGGAAGAAAGCGTACCTCAGCGGCTAAAGCCGCGTTGATTTTGCAGCGTTAGCGGCACGGCTGAA
>NZ_DASUBE010000001.1:0-25932 GCF_035763405.1 Edaphobacter sp. | reverse complement strand
ATATTGCAGAGCACTCGCTCCCGGGAGAGCCGTTGAACGCACAGGCCGCCACCATGCACGCATTCGCAGGCTTCGTTCTGCCTGCACAGACGACCATCAACACGCTGCTGTGGACGCTCAGCATTGCCTTGCAACTGGCGCTGATCGCTGCGCTGTTCAGCAGGGGACTCGTCCGCCGCGCACCGGTCTTTACCGTGCTGATCGCGTTCTACCTTGTGCGCTCGGTGCTGCTGTACGCGATCTTCCACCACATGAACGTGGTGTCGTACCACGCGCTCTACGACAGCCTCCAGCTCACAGGGCTCGTCGTGGAAGCCGCCGTGGCGATCGAGATCGCCGTTCATCTCGCGCGCAGCCGCGCGGAGCAGACGCTGCTCAACGGCCTTGCGCCCGTGGCCCTGCTGGCGCTCGCGGTGCTGTGTACGGCGCTCGCAACGATGCTCTTGCCGGAGCACGCGCCCATCCCCATCGACCGTGCGCAGCTCTTCTTCTCGTTCCTGATGGTGCTGCTCTTCGCCTGGTCGCTGACAACCGCAGCCACGCTCACGCGGAACATCGCCGCCGGCTTCGCCCTCTACAGCATCGCCGACCTCTCCGCCAGCTTCGGCCGCACCTACGCCGCGCTCCACCAGAACGCCGCCGCCTACGAGCTGTGGTCCTACGCGGTAGCAGTCATCTATATCTTCGTGGTGATTTACTGGCTGGTCACGCTCAGACGCCAGTTCGGACAAGTCGCTGCTTAGATTTAGTTACTTCCTGCCATGAGCGAAAATCACAGTGTCATTCTGACTGAGCGAAGTGAAGAATCCCTGTGTTCTTCTCATGGCTCACGATCTTTGCACCAGGAAATGCGCCACCCCATTGGATAACTGACTCGTGTGGCTTGTACTGCTCATGTAAACTCATCCGGCGTGCATCTGGAACCCCATCCCGCGCTCCACATACTGTTTGAAGCATTAGCCTATCTGACTGGCTATCTGTTCTATCGGCGTGCGCGTACTCGCAGTGGCGATCTTCTCGCAGAAGACGAGCGATGGGTCATCATCGCCACCGCAGCCATCGGAGCGCTCGTCGGTAGCCGCATCCTCGGAGTGCTCGAACAGGTGCCCCAGACCGGCCTCTACTGGCAACTATTTCTTCTGCCCGGTGGAAAGACCATCGTAGGCGGCTTGCTCGGAGGCTGGCTTGCCGTCGAACTGACCAAGCGGCTTCGCCACATCACGGTTCGCACCGGAGACCTCTTCGCTATTCCGCTCTGCATCGGCATCGCGGTAGGCCGCATCGGCTGCCTGCTCGCCGGCCTCGCTGACGACACCTATGGCACACCCACCGCGCTTCCGTGGGGCATCGACTTCGGCGACGGCATCCCGCGCCATCCCACCCAGCTCTACGAAATCCTCTTTCTCGTCATCCTCGCGGCAATCCTCCACCGCTACAACCAGCGCCCGCACCGCGAAGGCTCGACCTTCCGCATCTTCCTCGCTGCCTACCTCTCGTGGCGCTTCCTCATCGACTTCATCAAGCCTCAACCCTTGGTCCATGGCCTCAACCTCATCCAGTGGGCGTGCGCGGCAGGACTCGCAGCACTCGCAATCGGCCAAGTTCACCGTCTTGCCGAAAGAACTGAGGTGCCTTCTGTTAGAGCGTAAGAAAACCCTCATCAAACTCTGGAAGCTGATTGCCGCATCTGCGGGCGGCGTCCTTCTTGCTTTCGGTCTCTGTGGCTTCGACAAGAAGATGGAGCAGTCTGGTCACACCAGCAACGGCTTTCTCTCATTTCTTGGACTATGGCTCTTTATTCTTTCCGCACTCGCACTGATTGCCCTGTTAGCCATAGTTTTTGGCATAGAAATCTTCGGCGGCGATGATGATGTCGGAAGAGGACTCGGTTTATGAAGATGCCCAGGCAAAACAAGACAGGTCTCGCAAAGTTTGCAACCATCTTCGCCATTGCAAGTGTCTTAGTCTTCGGTCTATGCACTGGCAGCGTCATGCTATCGAGCGGCGGCGACAAAAGCTTCTTTGTTTATCTCGCATCTGCCTCAGCAGCAGTTGAGGCTGTCTGCATCGTCGGCCTGCTCGTCGTCGGAGTAATGGCCTTCATTCGATCCATTCGCAATTACTAAGGACACTCATGCCAGCCCGCATCCGCCCCTACCTCTTCTACGACACCGCCGTCTCGCTCTGCACCACCTGTTATCGACGCATCGACGCGAAGCTCGTCTTCGAAGACGCGAACGTCTTCATACTCAAACGCTGCCCACAGCATGGCTTCGAGCGCGTACTCATCTCCGACGACGTGGACTACTACCGCCGCTGCCGCGAGGTCTTCATCAAGCCGCCTGAAATGCCATGCCACTACAACACGCCCATCAAGTACGGCTGTCCCTACGACTGCGGCCTCTGCCCTGACCACGAGCAGCACTCCTGCCTCTCGCTACTCGAGATCAACGATGCCTGCAACCTCTCCTGCCCCATCTGCTATGCACAATCCGGCACGCACCGCACAGAGTTCAAACCGCTCGACCAGATTGAGCGCATGTTGGACTGCATCGTCACCAACGAAGCCGAGCCGGATGTCGTTCAGGTGTCAGGCGGCGAGCCGACCATCCACCCGCAGTTCTTCGATGTCCTCGACGCCGCAAAACGCCGCCCCATCCGCCACTTGATGGTGAACACCAACGGCATCCGCATCGCGCAGGACGAGGCCTTTGCCGAGCGACTCGCCACCTATATGCCTAACTTCGAGCTTTATCTCCAGTTCGATTCGCTGCGCCGCGACCCCCTCATGCAGCTTCGCGGAGCCGACCTGCGCAGCATCCGTGAAAAGGCGTTGGAGCGCCTCAACAAGTTCAACGTCTCCACTACTCTGGTAGTCACCGTCGAACGTGGAGTCAACGACGATGAGTTGGGCAGCATCGTCGAGTTTGCGCTCAAACAACCCTGCGTTCGCGGCATCACCTTCCAGCCCGTCCAGCAGGCAGGACGCCTTGGCAACTACAACTCCGCCGCTCATCGCCTCACGCTCTCCGAAGTCCGCCGCCGCATTCTTTCGCAGACCTCGGTCTTCAAGCCCGAAGACCTCATTCCCGTCCCATGCCATCCGGATTCGCTGGCCATGGCCTACGCGATGAAGCTGGGCGACAACATCGTCCCATTAACCGGTATGGTCTCGCCCGATGTGCTCATCAACGGCGGACGAAACACCATCATCTACGAGCAGGATCCAGCCGTCCGCGAGTCCATCGAGCAGAACCCCGCGCTCCGCCACCAGATATTCAAGCTCTTCTCCACCAACCACTCACCGCAGTCACAGGCCAGCACCCTGCGTGAACTGCTCTGCTGCCTGCCGCAGGTCCTCGCCCCCAAAAATCTCGGCTACGAAAATCTCTTCCGCATCCTTATCGTCCAGTTCATCGACGCCCAGACCTTCGACCTGCGGAGTATCAAGAAGACCTGCATCCACGTCGCCCACCCCGACGGCCAGCGGCTGATTCCCTTCGACACCTACAACATGTTCTACCGCGACACGCTCGAAGAGACCCGCTTGAAGCCACTACGCGATCTGGCGCTCCCCTACATGTGACCGGATTCCTCCGGCAGCCTTGCGCAATTCAACCTCAAGTCCACAGCCCATCTCTTGACACGCCCTGTAAACTTAAATCAGGAGAGAGTGAAGCCCGGCGACGCGCCGGGCTTTTCGACTTAAGAAGGGAATGGCATGAAACGTGCGCAGGTAGTCCAGACCTAAGTCCAATGTTTGAAGGACTTTGAGTACTTAAGTAGGGGAGGGGGCACCGATGGCCGCAACGGAGTCTAAGCGGCAAGCTCCGCGCGTACCCGCTCCATCGTGGCCAGATAAAAGTGCAGATTGTGGATGGAGTTCAGCGTCAGGGCCAGCGGCTCGCCGGCGACGAAGAGGTGGCGGAGGTAGGCGCGGGAGTAGCGGGCGCAGGTCATGCAGCCGCATGCGGCGTCGATTGGTCCGGAGTCTTCGGCGTACTCCTTGCGCTTGATGTTCATGCGCACGATGCTTCCATCTTCGGCGCGCGCGAACACCAGTCCATGCCGACCGGCGCGCGTGGGCAGCACGCAGTCCATCATGTCCACGCCCAACTTTGCGTATTCTTCAATCTCGTCCGGGTAGCCGACGCCCATCACGTAGCGCGGCTTGTCCTTCGGCAGCCATTCGAGCGTCCGCGCAATCATCTCGCGGGTGACTTCGCGCGGCTCGCCTACAGCGAGGCCGCCGATGGCGTAGCCGGGCAGGTCCAGCTCCACCAGCCGCTCGGCCGACTCTTTGCGAAGGTCCGCATACATGCCGCCCTGCACGATGCCGAAGAGGCTCTGCGCGTGGCCGTCGCGCTCGGCGAACCACGGCACGCGGTGCTTGTTGGCCTCGAAGTGATCGCGTGAGCGCCGCGCCCAGGCGTGGGTCAGGGCCATCGAGTCGCGTGTGCGCTCGTAGGTCGCCGGATGCTCGACGCACTCGTCGAAGACCATCATCACGTCAGCGCCGAGGGCAATCTGCACGTCCATTGAGTGCTCGGGCGAGAAGAAGTGCTTCGAGCCGTCGAGATGCGAGCGAAACTCGACGCCATCCGGTGTGACTTTGCGCAGACTACTGAGGCTGAAGACCTGGAAGCCGCCCGAGTCGGTGAGCATAGGCCGCTGCCAGCCCATGAAGCGATGGACGCCGCCCAGGCGCGCGATCAGTTCGTGACCCGGCCGCAGGTAGAGGTGGTACGTGTTCGCGAGGATAATCTCCGCGCCCGCGCCGTCTGTGCCCATTCGCTCCAGCACGCTTTGCTCGACGGCCTTGACGCTGGCCGCCGTGCCCACAGGCATGAACACCGGCGTCTGGACTGTGCCGTGAGGCAGTTTGAGCATACCGCGCCGCCCGCCGCCCGCCGCCTTGCACCGCAACTCGAAAATCATGCATCCATTCTAAAGAGCGGGGCCTTCAAAGCGCCGCGGGCAATTTCCGCTACTATCATCACTGCCGTCCAAGGAGATTTCCATGCCGCCCATCAACTATAAGATCGACCCGGTCCACAGCTCAGTCCACTTCAGCGTCCGCCACATGATGGTGTCAAATGTGCGCGGCGAGTTTACCAGCGTCTCCGGCAACCTCGTCTTCGACTCTGAGAATCCGACGAGTTCCTCCGTCGAAGCAACGATCGAGGTCGCCTCCATCAATACGCGCGATGCGCAGCGCGACACGCACCTGAAGAGCGCCGACTTTCTGGACGTCGACAAGTGCCCCACCATCACCTTCCGCAGCACAAAGGTTGCCGCACACAAGGGCGGCGGCGAGGTGACGGGCGAGCTGACCATTCACGGTGTTACGCGACCGATCACGCTTGAAGTGGAAGGCCCGACGGCGGAGATCAAAGATCCCTGGGGGAACCAGCGTATCGGCGCTTCAGCCAAGACCAGTCTTAGCCGCAAGGACTTCGGCCTGACCTGGAATACGGCGCTCGAGACAGGCGGCGTACTGGTTGGCGATGAGGTAAAGATCACCATCGATGTGGAAGCGGTGCGCGCCTGACGCACGGCTTGCACCGATAAGACCGCGACCGTGGAACGTGTTCCTTCCCATCCATGCGCATGAGGCCGCTCATGGATGCGCATCCGAGCGTGTGGTGGCGGCTTGAAGAGAAGACACGAGCGGATTCCTCCGCTGCGCTACGGAATGGAATTACAAAAACATGCGAAATGGAAATGGCGGGGTGAATTTTGCGCGGCGGGGCGGGGTAAACTAACGTTCAATCCTCTGCTGTTCCGGGCCTGGTTTGTTGCGATGCTCTGTCGTCCGTTTGTATGTCCGATCTGTCCCACAACCCACCGGACCAGGTGCCTAATCCGCTCCTGACTGAGCCGGAGTTCGTTGCGCCTTCGGAGATGTCCGCGGCTTCGCTCGATGATGAGACTGCGCTGCCTGTAGCTCCGCGCCACCGGCGTCGCGCGGCGGCGGCGTTTATCTTCCTGACGGTCACGCTCGACATGCTTGCGCTCGGCATGATTGCGCCTGTGCTGCCGCGCCTGATTGAGAGCTTTCTCGGCGGCAACGCCTCGACTGCTGCCGAGATGCTCGGCTGGTTCGGCACGGTCTTCGCGGCGATGCAGTTCTTCTTCTCGCCCGTGCTCGGCTCGCTCTCGGACCGCTACGGGCGACGGCCTATCGTGCTGCTCTCGAACTTCGGTCTCGGCTTCGACTATCTGCTGATGGCCTGGGCCCCGGCGCTGAACTGGCTCTTTCTGGGCCGCGTCATCTCCGGGCTCACTTCGTCGAGCATTCCTACCGCGATGGCGTACATGGCGGACGTAACACCACGCGAACGCCGCGCCGCCGCATTCGGCATGTTGAGCGCGGCGTTCGGCCTCGGCTTCGTGCTGGGCCCGGCGGTGGGCGGCATCCTCGGTAACGTCAATCCGCGCCTACCGTTCTGGGTTGCCGGATGCCTGAGTCTTGTGAACGGACTATACGGCATCTTCGTGCTGCCTGAGTCGCTGGCGCGAGAAAATCGCATGACATTTTCGTGGGGCCGAGCAAACCCTGTAGGCTCGCTCAGCCTGTTGCGCCGCCACTCCATGCTGATGCTTTCGAGTGTGCTGCTGCTGGGCTATGTGGCGCAACAGTCGCTGATGAACGTCTATGTCATCTACGCGGACTATCGCTACGGATGGACCAACCGCACCGTCGGGCTCTCGCTTGCGGTCATCGGGATATGCAGCGCGCTTTATGGCGGGCTGCTGGTGAAGCCGACGATTGCGCGGGTCGGCGAGCTACGCACGGTAACGATTGGGCTGATCGGCGGAGCTATCGGCTACGCGATGTTCGGGCTCTCGAAGACCGGCCTCATCTTCTGGTGCGGCATTCCGCTGCTCAATCTCATGTCGCTGACGTGGCCTTCGATTCAGGGCATCCTTTCGCGCAAGACCGGGCCCGCCGAGCAGGGTCAGTTACAGGGAGCGATCAACAGCCTGCGCGGCATTGCCGGTCTCGCCGGACCTGGATTGTTTACCTATATCTTCAGCAGGTCGATCGGAGTCAGGGCCATCGTCCATTCGCCCGGAATGCCGTTTTACACAGCAGCAGCGATGTTGCTGTCGGCTCTGGTGCTCGCCCAGGTCTCGATCTCCCGGAAGCGTGAAGCTGTAGCCAGCGTTCCGGCTTCTGAGTAACAGCGTGTCTCAAGAGGGGGGTCTTGCGGAGCGCAGCATGTTGCCGAGCGTCAGAGTGATCTCAGATAAAAAAGAAGGGCGCCAGCAGGCGCCCCTTGGAAGCAACGTACTTGAACTTGAGAACCAGCATATGTGGCTGACGATTCTCTGTCATGGCCACAAAGTCTGATGATTTTCTCCACCTTTATGTGGAGGCATCTTCTCGCTTTGCGGACCATGTAAGGGAGCGGTTTTCCGCCTCTGTGCCGCCCAGCGCGATGGCCAGCGAACCAATGACCGTGTGGTCGTTGGCGTGTTCGCCGGCAATGGAGCATAGAGCGAAGAACACTACGCCGAACGCGAAACCGTCAACAACAGTGAACACCCTGTGTCTGTTTGCTGGAATTTTATGCACACATCACAAAATTTATCTTCCGTCATGCAAAGAATTGCGCTCTGTATGCTGTTTCGCGTCCTAACTCTCGATCCATGTGCACTCGTCATGGCAATCAACATGCTTTAGCACTGACGAAGAAATGCTTTGGGTTCACCTCCCGTAAGGCGCAGAGTTTTTCCGGGTCAGCAAACAGGCCGTGTAGTTCAAAATCGCCAAAAGGTGTTCTTTATGAAAATTCAACTACTTAAGTCCGCAGCGGCTTCGGCAGCGCTTTTGGGCATGATCGCTTTTGGTATGACGTCCACTACCTTAGCCGATCCCATCCCCTCGGGATGGACCTGCAACGGTACCTGCGGCTCTCTGGGGGCCAACGGCGTCGTTACGCTCTCGCCCACCGGCAACAGCTCTTACCAGTATGTCTCCACCAACGGCTCATCCAGCACGGCTGTGCTGCCCAGCGGCCCTGTTGGCGGCGGCACCGAGACCAACGGCTCCACGCTGGCCACCAGTGTCTTTTCGGCAACCGCCGGAACTAATCTCAACTTTTACTTCAACTACGTCACCTCGGACGGCCAAGGTTTCGCCGACTACGCCTGGGCTGAGCTCTTCAACGCCGACAACACTCCGGCTGCGCTGCTGTTCACGGCGCGCACCAAAGTGACCGGCACCATCGTTCCCGGAAGCGGAATGCCGGCACCGAATGCGACCCTCACTCCGCCTTCCGTTCCAATCATTCAGGGCATGAGCACGTGGTCTCCGCTTGGCGGCTCATCGGGAACATGCTTTATCGCTCCCGACCAAGGCTGCGGCTACACCGGCTGGGTTGGCTCCAGCTACACCATTGGCACGACCGGCAACTATTATCTGGAAGTCGGCGTCACCAACTGGAACGATACAGAATTCGACTCCGGTCTCGCGCTCGATGGCGTCACCGTGGGCGGCGTTCCGATTACTCCGCCGTCGTCCGTGCCTGAACCTTCCACGCTGGTGCTCTTCGGCTCGGGCCTGATTGGTCTGGCGGGCGCGGCCAAGCGGAAGTTCAGCCTCTGATCGAAGCCACTTGCAGCGTTCGGCATACGGGGAAGCAGATACCCTGCTTCCTCTTTTTGCCGCGTAGATTGCACGGTTATTTTCTGTCTGGAAGAACATCCCAGACGGCGGGGTCCTCCTGCCCGAGCACCCACGAACTGAAGCCCTGCAAGCCGCGCTCCTGCGTCAACTTGTAACGGTCGCGGAAGCTGCGCGCGTCCGGGTAGTACACCCACTCGCGGTCGGAGTCGCGGTAAAAGTAAAACCATGCGGTATGGTCCTCCGCGTCCCATTGCGGAGTTGCTCCATACTCCTGGGCCAGCAGCAGAGCGTCGGGAACGCTGATGGATGCTGCGGTGCTGTTGGGCCTCGCCACCTTGTCCACCATGATGGGAGGCCCGGCGAACCAGTGGTATCCATACAAGGGAATGCCAAGCGAGAGCTTCTCCTTCGGCACGTACCGGAGCGCATCGCCGAGGTTGTGTATCGTCCAGTCCCAGCCCGCGACAGGGCCGGGAGGCGTCCAGCGGCTGTGCTGGTCATAGGTCATCAGCGAGATGAAATCGACGGACTCGCCAAGCGCCTTCAGGTCATAGGCGCCGCGCCAGTCGGTGTACATCCATTTCGCCTCGCTACCTTTACCCATTGGCGCGGGAGCGTTCGGCACGGTGGCAATGGTCAGCTTGAGTCCTGCGGCATGCATGGCAGCGGCGACCGTCTTCACCATTGCAGAGAGTGCGTCACGGTCGGTCCAGGCGATGTCTTCAAAGTCGAGCTGAATGCCAACGTAGCCATGCTCTTTCGACTCGCGGACGAGCGAGGCGGCCATCGTCCGTACAGCAGGATCGTTGTTCATCAGTTGATGCAGCGAGTCCTTGCCCTCGTTAGCGATGATCGGCATCACAGGCAGGTGCTCCTTCGCTGCTGTCTTGAGCACCAGCGGGTTCGGTTCGCCGGAGACGAGGCCGTTTGCATCGACCGAATACCACGTCGGCACCAGCAGGCCGATCTTTTTCGAGTGTGCGAGAAACGACCGCACCGAACCGGGCGACTCCGTCATGTAGAAAAGCGCAACCGGCTGGGTCTGCGCGGAGGCAAAAACTCCGGTAATAACAAGAACGGCAAAACACACGATCCGTTTCATCGCAACGCTTCTCCTTGTAGAGCAAACGCCTTGACGATACTACGTCGCGATGCGCGGTGCCGAGATTGGAGATGCTTCCGCTCTTTAGGTCTGGCGTTATGAAGCACGTTCGTTCGTCGAACTCCGGAGCGGCATCTGCTGGCCCTGAATCTCGATGTAGACGTGTATCAAGCTGATGGCCGCAGGCGTGACTCCGGCGATGCGGCTGGCCTGCCCGAGCGTCTGCGGACGCACGCGAGAGAGCACCTGCTTCATCTCGGTGGAAAGCCCGCTGACCGCTGCATAGTTGAACCACGCGGGAATCGCCTTCTCTTCGGCGCGGCGCATCTTCTCGATGGAGCGGCGCTGCTGATCGAGGTATCCGGCGTACTTGATCTCCGTCTCGACGGTCTTCATTTCGTTGCGCACCCAGGCGGGCAGGCGCGCGCTGCCGGCGCCGTGCATGGCGGACACCCACGGGGCAAGCGTGGGTTCACTTGTGAGTCGTTGATGCAATACCGGGGCCAGTTCTTCGACGGTCAGTTCAGGACGCTTCAGGAACTGCGCGAAGCTTTGGCCGTTCGCTCCGGCGATGTCACCCCGCAGTTTTTCTATCAGTGCGACAGGAAGCTCTTCTATGCGCACGCGCGCAGTGCCAAGCAGTTTCTCGAACGCGATGGCGCGGGTCTGCTTGGCCTCGTAGTCGGCCCACGCGGCATCGTCGATGAGCCCGAGCCTGCGGCCGTGCGGCGTCAGCCTTCGGTCGGCGTTGTCAATGCGCAGATGCAGACGAAACTCCGCGCGCGAGGTGAACATGCGGTACGGCTCGTTGGTGCCCTTGCTGATGAGGTCGTCGATCAGGATGCCGGTATAGCCTTCGGTGCGGTCGAGCGTGAACGGCGGTTCACCCTTCACCGCGAGTGCCGCGTTGATGCCCGCCATCAGGCCCTGACAGGCGGCCTCTTCGTAGCCGCTGGTGCCGTTGATCTGGCCGGCGAGAAAGAGTCCTTCGATCGACTTCACGCCGAGCGTGCGGTCAAGCTCGGTCGGGTCGATGGCGTCGTACTCAATCGCATAGCCGGGACGCAGCATCTCTGCATTTTCGAGGCCGGGGATGGAGTGGACCATCGCCGCCTGCACCTCCATGGGCAGGCTGGTGCTCATACCGTTGATGTAGACCTCGTGCGTGTTCAGGCCCTCGGGCTCGAGGAAAAATTGGTGGCGTGTCTTCTCGGGAAAGCGCACGATCTTGTCTTCGATGGACGGGCAGTAGCGCGGGCCGATAGCCGCAATCTGGCCGGTATACATGGGCGAACGATGTACGTTCTCTCGGATGAGCCGCAGCGTCTCGTCGGTGGTGTGGGCGATGTGGCAGACGATCTGGCGCAGCGGAATCTGTTTGGTGCGGAAGCTGAACGGCGTTGGATCGGCATCGCCGGGCTGCTCCTCGAACTTGCTCCAATCTATGGTGCGTCCGTCGAGACGCGGCGGCGTGCCGGTCTTCAGGCGGCACTCGCGCAGGCCCAGCTTCTTCAGACTCTCGCCCAACAGAACGCTGGCGGGCTCGCCGCTACGCCCAGCCGTGTACTGCTGCTCGCCGCAATGAATCAGGCCGTTCAGAAACGTACCTGTCGTCACGACAGTGGCCGCTGCATGAACCACGCGCCCGTCGCGCAGCTTCAACCCGCGCACAACTCGTAGGGAAACGTCATCTCGACCGGAGCGACGGACATCTTCACCGTCCGTCGAGGAGTGGAGAGACCCCTGTAGTTCTTCTACGATTAGATCGATGACTTCGGCTTGCTTGATGAAGAGGTTTCGCTGTCCTTCGAGCACCTCGCGCATCTTCACGCGATAGAGTGCCTTGTCGCACTGCGCGCGCGGCGACCACACCGCAGGTCCGCGCGACGTGTTGAGCAGCCGGAACTGAATACCGCAGGCGTCGGCGACCTCGCCCATCACGCCACCCAGCGCATCGACCTCGCGCACCAGGTGTCCTTTGGCAATGCCGCCGATCGCGGGATTGCAGCTCATCTGGGCGATCAGATCGAGGTTCAGGGTAAACAGCGCCGTGCGCAGACCCATACGCGCCGCGGCCATCGCTGCCTCGCACCCGGCATGGCCCGCGCCCACGACCGCCACATCGTACTGTTCGGTAAAGCTCACATGGCTATTTTAAGCTCTCGGCGGCGATTGCGGGGTTGTCTCAGAACTCCATCCGCAAACCAAGCTGCAGGCGACGCTCCCGGGCTCCGGTTGCGTCGGCGCTCGTCACTGTGCCGAACGGGTAGACGTTCAGTCCCTCGGCGGCAACTGTCGCCGCGTTTTGAAACAACAGCGGAGTTACGCCGTTTGCAGATTTGCCGACCAGAAATGCGCGCTGCATGACTGACGACGGATTCACATGGTTGGTCAGATTGAATGCCTCGGCGATTGCCTGCACGCGCACCCGTTCCGAAATGCGCACCGCGCGGCTGACCCGCAAATCGAGCACGTAGGCGAAGGGTAGCCGCAGCGTGTCGCGGCCCACCGTGGGCAGATACACTGCGCCGCCTGCGCCGTTGATGCTCTCGTGCCCACCCGTGAGTCGCGTGCCGCCGAGGATGTTGTAGCTGTAGGGCCGTCCGCTCGCTGCGCTGAAGAGCGGCGCAATGAGCCAGCCGCTCGCGGCTCGCCGCAACCAGGCGCTTTCGGTCGAGAGCCTTGGCTGCCACACTGCGCTCGCCACGATCTTCTGCGGATGGTTCAGCGCCGATAATCCTTTATCGTAGCGCACGTCAAACGGGTCGAACTGCGCGTTTTGTCGAGGAATCGCACCACTCTGACCGAAGTCGATGGCCTTCGACCAGGTCCAGCTCGCACGAAACTCCAGGCCGCTGCGACTGCGCCGCCGCACCGCGACCACCAGCGCGTTGTAGCTCGCGTTGGTGTTCGAGACGATGTCGGTGACTGGCCCGAAGTTGGCGTCTACGCGCTGCGTATATGCGGGCACAACAAATTTCTCTTCATCATGCACGCCTGCGATGCCTGTGCCGCCCTCGATTTGAAATGTCTTCAGATCAGTCGAAGGCGCGATGTTGATGTCGGTCGAGTTGAGCAGTTGGCGGTCAAGGTTCACGAGATACGTCGCACTCGCGACCATGCCCGCACCAACCGCGCGCTCCACCGCAACGCTACCTTGCTGGACTGCGGGCAGGCGGAAGCGGCGATCAAACACCATCGCCGAGGTCGTCGCCGCAACAGCCGCTGGCGGCGCAGTCACAAACGAACACGCATAGCCGAATCCTTGATTCGCCATCTGCGGGCAGTTGGTTACGGTAGCAGGCGTGATGCGCACGTGCGTTGCTGAAGATGGCAACGCCGTATCGATGAGCGCTTTTCTCACCGTGGCTCCAGGCAAACGCCCATAGAAAAGTCCGTATCCTATGTGCACCACGCCGCGTCCTTCGCCAAACGGTTCCCACGCCACGCCTACGCGCGGGCCGAAGTTGTTGCGGTCTTCGGGAAAGATGCTCGTCGCGCCTGCGCTCCCGAAGACTGCGTCGAGCGCCAGGTTCGGCTGCTGGGGCAGCGGCAGCAGTTCGTACTCGTAGCGCACTCCAGCGTGGACTGTCAGCCCAAGCCGCAGACTCCACATGTCTTCGATGTACCCCGCCCACTCCTGTGTGTCGAACGCGACCGCCCGCCCGCCGAAGCTCTGTGAGAACGAACGAAAGCAGAACAGATGCACCGGCGACGTGATCGACGGGCAGCCGCCGTTCGGATACGCATTCACATTGAAGGCATAGTCGGTAATCCAGTCCACCAGCCCGCCCGCATGGCCGCCGGTCGTGCCGCTGTCGTAGCGAAACGTGCCTTCAGCGTTCGTCAGCGCGTCGATGCGGTCGTGTACCAAACTCACATCCGCACCGGCCTGGAGCTGGTGGCGTCCGCGCACCCATGTCACGAGATCGGCCAACTGCACCTTGCGCTCGTCAGGGTAAGCCTTGCGCCCAAGCGATGATGGAGTGCCGAATGTCAGCCCTTCAGGACCGATCGCCACTTCGGGCGCATAACCACCCGGCCCGACGGCGGGCTCCTGCGCGAGCGGCTTCTGCGCAGTCTCGAACTGGAAGTCGCGCGCGAATTGCGCACGCACCTCATTGCTCATCATGGAGGAGGGCGTCCACAGCCATCGCCCCGCGAGCGCGTCCACATGCGCGTAGCTACTGCCCAGGCTGCCGACACCATAGCCGACTACCGGTGCGGACCGCGCTCCACCCGGCGCGCTCGACCGCGCATGGTTGTACTGCACGCTTATGCGCTGATTCTCCGTGACCTTCCAGTCGAGCTTGCCGAAGTGGATGGTCTGGTCCCAGCGCCGCGCTGTCGTGCCGGTCAGGCTGTCCAGATAGCTGAGCGCCGCGTTCACCTTGACCGTACTCACACCGCGCGTGGCCAGCAGCGCCGTCTGCGTCTCGGTCAGTGAATAAAAGTTCGGATCGAGCGGAGACGACACCACCGGAAACCCGCGCCGCTGCTGGTCAAACGCATAGAAGTAGAAGAGTCTGTCTCGTACCGCCGGGCCGCCGATGCTGCCGCCATACTGCTGCCTGATATCGTGCGGCTTGACTACGCTGCTTGTCACCGCGCCGTTCGTGTAGCGCGTAGCCACCGAATACGGATTTGCTGCGTTGAGCGCACTATCACGCAACAGATAGAACGCCGATCCGTGCAGCGCGTTCGTGCCGCTCTTCGAGATCGTCGTCACAACACCGCCCGCAGCGTGTCCATAGAGCGCGGAGTAGTTCTGCCCGCTCACACGGAACTCGCGCACCGCCTCCATGGAAAACGTATAGGCTGCACCGGAATGACGTCCGTAGCCTGACGCAAAGCCTGCACGATTGGAGTCGCGTTCGTCCTCCGGGTCACTCTCGCTTCCCGCACCCAGCGGAACGCTGCCAAAGCCCTGGTCGGCATCCGCGCCGTCGATACGCACGCTGTTCTGCGTCACAGGCAGCCCGCGAAAGCTCAGCAGGCCGTCTGCGTCTGGATCGGCGTTCGCCGTCGGGGTCAGCAGAGCGAAGGTTTGCCAGCGTCGTCCATCGATGGGTAATCGGTCGATCTCGTCCGCCGTCATGGTACTGGCGACGCCCGTGGCCGAAACCTCTGGCGTGGCCGTCACCGTAACCGAAGTTGACACGTTGCCCAGCTTCATGCGCGCGCTAAGCGGAGTCACACCGCCCACTTCGACCGTAACGCCGCTCATCACCAGACGCTCGAAGCGCGGACACACGACCGTTACCTTGTAGACTCCGGCAGGAAGGCGCGCCAGGAGAAATCCTCCGTTCGCGCCGGTCGTCGTATTGATCTTGAAGCCGGTTGCAGCATTGCTTGCCTGAACGGTTGCACTCTTCAGAGCGGCGCCGCCCGGATCGACGACAAAACCGCCGATGGCCCCGTCGGTTGAAGTCTGTCCCCACGCGCCCACCACAGCGAAACAACCCAGCGCCAAAAAACACACAACCTTCAACACAGCGGTGCGAATTCTCGCGCGTCTCAGCCAAGCAACCATGCACACTCCCCGCAACGCTCCACACCCTTGCGGCGGCTACGGGAAGTGATGCAGCCAATGCCCGTCGACAACGGCGAGACATCGCGGCTACGGATACCCCGGCCCAGCGCCAGAACAAGAAAGGGATCAGCCCGAGAGTATCGGACTTCATCAAATTATGAAAGCCAGAAAAAGGCGGCAGCCGAAGCCGCCGCCCCAAAGCACATCAGCTCTGGTTAACCTAAAACTGCAACCGCAGCGCCAACTGCACCTGGCGCGGGCTGAAGGCATAGTTCGAATTTGCATTGGTGAGCGACCTGAACGCCGTCTGGTAGGTCAGCTTTCCCGTCGGGGCCTGTGTGGGCGAGCCCTGCGAGATCGAGCTCGAGTAACCCTGCGTGGTCACGCCGGTTACGTTCAGGTGATTCGGCAAGTTGAATGACTCTCCGATCAGTTGCAGGTGATAGCGCTCGGCAAAAGTGAAGTCTTTTTCCGCGCGCAGGTCAGCCTGCACCGGAACCGGGTAAGTGTAGGTATCGCGTCCGATCTGCGGAATGTAGGTAACACCGGTTCCGCTCAGGCCAGATCCGGCTGCTTCCAGGCACCCGATCGCGTAGTAGCACTGGTTGGCTATCGAGCCGCCAACCGTAAGGCTGTACGTACGCCCGCTCTGCGTTTGCAGCAGCGGCTTCAGCGACCAGCCATTCGTTAGCCACTTCATAGCACCATCTCCATGCGTACCTGGGATGTTGAAGATGGCCCACGCAACCAGCTTTTGCGGAACATTGAAGTCGGAGTTGCCGTAGTTGGCGCGCGCGTTGCCGTAGGGATCGTACCAGTTGTTGGTGCTGGCCTGGGTCACTGCGCTCTGGTTGAAGTCGAGCGCGTGCGACCAGGTGTAGTTCACATCGAAGGTGAAGAGCTTGTTGGCGCGCTTCTGGATCTCCGCCGTCAGGCCGTTGTAGCTGGAGTTGATGTTGCTAATCACGTCCGTGACTGCGTTGAACGAGGGATTGAGCGTGTTCGCCAGGTAAGTACCCGCGCAACCCGGTCCCGCTCCACAGTTGAGGTTCTGGGTGCGCGTGGAGTACACCTTGCTGGTCAACACCGTGCCACAGGCCAGAGGTCCGCAGTTGGTGGTATTGGCTACAGGCGTGATGACGTAGCTGTTGGTATAGGTCTTCGTCGGGTCAAGGTTCAGGTTCATGTAATTGGGCAGCTCGCGGCCAAGCGCGCCGATGTAGCTGACTGAAAGCACGAGTCCTGAGCCAAGGTCTTGCTGGACAACCATGTCGAACTGGTAGGTCATGGGGTTCTGTAGGTGCGGATCAAGATACTGCACGCTCAGGGCATTAGAGGCCGACGAGGGAACGACCGTGGCGATATTCGGGAAGGTCGGTGCGCCCACGGTGCTGTTGGTGAAGCTGGCGGCGAGTTGAGCCTTAGGTGAGCCGGTCAGTGCGCGAGCGTTCAGAATCATCGCGTTCCAGATGCGACCGTAATACATGCCGACGCCACCGCGCACGACCGTCTTGCCAAGACCAAACGGGTCCCACGCAAAGCCGACGCGCGGGCCGAAGTTGTTTTTATCGCTTGGCGTGAAGGCTGACTGCGGAAAGGCGGTTGCGTTAGCGAAGGCTGTGAACGGCCCTGGAATGCGCTCGTAGTCATAGCGGACGCCGAGGTTGACGGTGAGGCGCGGGAAGGGCTTCCAGTCGTCCTGCACGAAGAAGCCATAGTCCATCGTGCTGAGTTCGAGGGTGGTCGGTCCGAAGCCTTGGCTGTAACTGTTGTAGCAGGGATTCGTGCCTTTGCCGCTCAACGCGGTATTGCAGGTGCCGTGCCCGGCGATCAGGTCGCTGAAGTAATTCACGATGTTGCTGGTGTAACTGTAGGAGCCGTTGCTCTGGTACAGGTTGTTCTGTAGATCGTAGTTGTGGACGAGATCCACACCGAACTTGATGTTGTGCTGTCCGAAGATGGCCGCCGCGGTATCGCCGATCTGCCACTTGCGCTCGTCGGGATAGGCCATGCGGAAGCTGTAGTACGGTGTGCCCTCGGTAAGCCCCTGGGTTGTATAGAGCGAGACTGCTACGGGTACGCCGCCCGAGTTGTTCGGAGTTAGATACTGCTTTGTGTAGGCGCTCGGCGTCTGGCGGCCTTCGTCGTTCAACTCGCGGCCGTACTGATAGCGCAGCTCGTTGCTGTAGCGGCCAATCAGGCTCTCCAACTCGGTCAGGCCGTAGTCCAGCTTCACGAAGTCCGTGCCGAAGGAGTCGATAGCATAGGCAGCCGAGGAGCTTGTCTGCACACCGCCGGGCGAGTCCCACCGCAGTCTGTGAAAGAGAACGCTCAGGTGATTTTTGCCGTTGATCTGCCAGTCGAGCTTCGGCGTGTTGATCATCTGATTGCCGAAGCGCGGCACATTGCCGATGTTCGGAAGGATGTTCTGGAGTTGCTGGTTATAGTCCGCGGCACCCACGCTGTAGCTCACACCCAGTCGCGCAGCGAGCAGGCAAGCCTGCTGATCGATGCTGCTGGCGCCGCTTCCAGTAATCGCGCCCGTCGCGGAATTGCAGGTCTGGCCGCTGGGCAGACTCGCATCCGGAGCCGTAAAGAACGCGGAAGGATTGTTCACCCGCGAGACGGCGGGGAAGTTCTGGTGGAAGATGTCGAATGCGTAGAACCAGAAAAGCTTGTTCTGGATGAGCGGACCGCCAACGCCGAAGCCGTACTGATTGCGCTTGTTGGTCGGCTTGTACGGAACCTGCGAGTATTTTCCCGTGGTGGAGTCGTACCGGAGGATGGTCGACCCGTACTGATAGGCAGACCGCGAGCTGTCACGATTGTAGAAATAAAGGTCTCCGTGCAACTGGTTGCCGCCGCTCTTGGTCACGGAGTTGATCACGCCGCCAACGGCGCGCCCGAACTCAGCCGAGTACACGCCCGAGTTCACCGTGAACTCGCGGATCGCCGCCTGCGACGTCGAGTAGCCCTCGCGTGTGCGCCCGCGCTCCTCGGAGTAGAAGGCCTGATTATCGTCTGCGCCGTCGATCTCGACGTTGTTCAGCAGCGGGCTGATGGCGCGGAACTGAATCAGGCCGTAGCCGTTGTTGTCCACCGTCGCGCCCGGCGTCAGCAGGGCCAGCGTAGACCAGCGGCGATTGTTGATCGGAATGCTTTCAATCTCGACGTTGGAAAGATGGCCGCCAAGGGTGGCATCTTGAAAGTTCAGTACCGGCGCTGCGGCCGTTACCTCGACCGTTTGACTCGCCTCTCCGGTCTTCAGATGCACATCGAGCGTCGTCGCCAGGTTCACTTCGACAGTCACGTTGGCCGTGCGCTGAGCGGAAAACCCCGGGGCACTCACCATCACCGTGTATGACCCCGGCGGCACCTGTGGCGCGCGATATTGCCCCCCGGTGTCGCTCGTCACCTTGATGACTGCATTGGTGGCCGTGTTCTGAATGATCACTGTTGCTCCCGGCACCACCGCGTCCGTCATGTCGTACACCGTGCCGACAACCGCGCCCTGCGTCGTCGTCTGCGCAAGAGCAGGCACCACAGACAGAACCATCGCCGCAAGCAGCCACAGCGCCATTGCCATTGCTTTTCGCATCTCAGGTCTCCTTGAAAGCCACATCCGCAGGCGGATTCGCGTTTCGTCCGCGCCTGTCGGTCTTGCCATATTTTGTTTCTCAGGATGGTGTACCGCCATGAACGGGCGGTTACGCTTCCGTGAATCACGGCATTGCGCAGCTTCATCCCGCCGCATCGTCGCCGTTATCCGTACTCAACAAAAACGGTCTGCGCGCCGCGGGTAAATGACTGTGCCCAGGAGTGTACTCCGCATCCTAGTACACTGGAAAGTGGGTATCCATGTTTATTGACGAAGCACGAATCCGGGTGAAGGCCGGCGATGGCGGCAATGGTTGCATGGCCTTCCGCCGCGAAAAATTCGTTCCCAAGGGCGGCCCCTCGGGCGGCGATGGCGGACACGGCGGCGACATCCGCATGTCGTCGTCGCTCAGCCACAACACGCTAGTCCACTTCCGCTTCAACCCCGAGCACAAGGCCGAACGCGGCGGTCACGGCCTGGGCTCCAACTGCTCCGGGCAGGCGGGCGAGCACACCACGCTTGAAGTCCCCGTCGGCACGCTGCTTTACGACGACACCACAGGCGAGCTCGTCCACGACTTCGCCCACGCCGGCGAGACCATCGTCATCGCCAAAGGCGGACGCGGCGGCCGTGGCAATCAGCACTTCGCCACGCCCACCCACCAGGCCCCGCGCGAACACGAACTGGGCCGCCCCGGCGAAGAGCGCGCCTACAGGCTCGAACTGCGGCTGCTGGCTGACGCCGGACTCGTCGGTTATCCCAACGTCGGCAAATCGACGCTGATCTCGCGTCTCTCCGCCGCCCGCCCCAAGATCGCCAACTACGCCTTCACCACGCTTGCTCCCAACCTCGGTGTTGTACAGGTGGGCGAGTATCCCCACACCCAGTCGTTTACCATCGCAGACCTGCCTGGACTCATCGAAGGCGCGCACCTCGGCGCGGGCCTCGGCATCCAATTTCTCAAGCACATCGAGCGCACCAGCGTCATCGTCCACCTGGTCGATGTCTCCGATGCCACCGACCGGCCTGACCCGGTTGAGGACTTCAAGATCATTACCAATGAGTTGAAGAGCTTCGACCCGGCGCTTGCAAAGAAGCCGACCATCCTCGTCGCCGCCAAAATCGACGTTGCGAATCCAGAGAAGCTTAAGAAGCTGACCACGATGGCCAAGCGCCGCAAGCTGCCCTTCTACGCCATCTCCGCCGTCACCGGCGAAGGCATTGAGAAGCTAAAGTACGCGATTGCCGAGATGGTCGCCACGCACCGCCCCATCGACCTGAAGCATGCGCCCGCCGCTGCACCTGCGAAGATCAAACCGCACTACCCGCCACCCGCACCTTCGGCGCGCGGACGCGGCTGAGTATCACGCCGAAGCAACGAAAGCCGCGCTATTCATCCCGCCCTGGTCGCGACATCAAATCCCGGATCGCCTCTTTGGGGTTCTTATTATGGTGCAGGATCGCGTCCATCTGCTCGGTGATGGGCATCTCGACGCCATAGCGCGCGGCAAGTCCAAGCGCAGCGGTCGTGGTGCGAACGCCTTCGGCCACCTTGCCGTGCAGGCCGGCGAGAATCTCCGGAAGCTGCCGCCCACGTCCCAGTTCGATACCAACGGCGCGGTTGCGCGAGAGCGGCCCCGTGCAAGTGAGCACCAGGTCGCCGATGCCGGACAATCCTGCCAGCGTCTGTCGGCGCGCGCCGCAAGCAACCGCGAGGCGGGTCATCTCCGCGATGCCGCGCGTGATGAGCGCCGCTGCCGAGTTGTGCCCGAGATTCAGTCCATGCACGACGCCCGAGGCCAGCGCAATAACGTTCTTGAGCGCGCCGCCCAGCTCTACTCCGGCAACATCGTCGTTGGTGTAGACACGCAGCGTGGGTGAAGTGAACTCTCGCTGGATGCGCTGCGCCAGGTGCGCATCGTGCGCGGCGGCGACGATGGCGGTCGGGCTTCCCGCCGCGACTTCCTGCGCAAACGACGGCCCGCTCAGCACCGCGACCGGGTTCGACGCAACCGACGCGATAACCTGCGACATGCGCAGAAAACTATGCTCTTCAATGCCCTTGCTTGCGCTCAGAACAATCTGGTTGCGCGTCAGCAGCGGCGCGATGTGCGCCACTACGCCGCGCAGGTGCTGCGAGGGCGTCACACAGAGCAGGATGTCGGCCTCGAAGATGGCGCGCGGCAAGTCGCAGGTGACGAGGATATCGGCAGGCAGCGTGAAACCGGGCAGGTAGGGCAGGTTTTCGCCCGTGTCGTTAAGCTGCTCGGACAGCGGCGCCGAGTGCGACCAGAGCACAAGTTCGTGTCCGCCGCGTCGCGCCAGCGAGAGTGCCAGCGCCGTACCCCAGGCGCCCGCGCCGAGAATCGCAATGCGGCTCATGCAGCCGCCTTCTTCGTGCCGAAGCGGTTCTCCGTGCCCGCAAGTAAGCGGCGGATGTTCGCATAGTGCTTCACGATAATGAGCAGCGGAATGAAGATGAGGCCCGCAATCAGGCCGGGCGTTCGCTGATGAATAAAGTAAAGTGCCACCGGAGGCAGCAGCGCCGAAGCGATGATCGACGCCAGCGACACATAGCGCGAGATGGCAAAGATCACGATGAAGACGCCGAAGACAATCAACCCCGCAGGCCACGAGAGCGCCAGAAAGACCCCCAGTGCGCTGGCCACCCCCTTGCCGCCGCGAAAGCCCAGCCAGACCGGGAAAACATGCCCGAGGATGGCCGCGACCGCCGCGGCCACGGCGAGGTCATAGTTGCCCGGAGCAAGGTGCTGCGCAATCTTCACCGCGGCAAATGCCTTGCCGCAATCCAGCAGGAGCGTGGCAATACCCAGCCCCTTAGCCCCGGAACGGACAACGTTGGTCGCGCCGATGTTGCCGCTGCCGGTGGCGCGGATGTCCTGCTTGCGGAAGATCCTGACCAGCAGATAGCCGAAGGGAATGGAGCCAAGCAGATAGGCGAGCGGAATGGAGATGAGCCAGGCGTTCATGGGCGTCTCGATGAGTGTAGCAAGCGCATGTCAGTCGATGAGCGACTCGACAAACGCCGCACTGTCGAAGGGGATAATATCGTCGATCTTTTCGCCGACTCCGGCGTAGACCACCGGCAGCTTCAGCTCGGTGGCAATGGCCAGCACGATGCCGCCCTTAGCTGTGCCGTCGAGCTTGGTCAACACAATGCCGGTGACGCGGGCGGCCTCGGTAAAGAGCCGCGCCTGTTCCAGTCCGTTCTGTCCCGTCGTCGCGTCCATCACCAGCAGCGTCTGGTGCGGCGCGCCGGGCACCAGCTTTTCGGCCGTGCGGCGCATCTTGTCCAGCTCCTTCATCAGGTCGCTCTTGGTGTGCAGACGGCCTGCCGTATCCGCAATGAGGACCTGCGTGCCTCGTGCCTTTGCGGCAACCAGCGCGTCGTAGAGCGCGGCTGAAGGATCGCCGCCCTGCTTTGTTTTGATAAGAGGAACCTCGGACCTCTGCGCCCAGACTTCGAGCTGCTCAATCGCCGCCGCGCGAAACGTGTCGGCGGCGCACAGCAGCACGCTCTTGCCTTCGGCGGAAAACATCGCGGCCAGTTTGCCGGTCGTGGTCGTCTTGCCGGTGCCATTGACCCCGACCATCATGATGACCTCGGGCGGAGCCTGGGGATGCTGGATGGGCCGCTGCACGCCGTCGAGGATCTGCCTCAGCTCAGCCTTGAGAAGATGCTTCAGCTCATCGCCGCCTGCGATGCCGGTGCGCAGTGCGCGCTGTCTCAGGTTTTCGAGCACGATGGCCGTCGTAGGAGCGCCCAGGTCGGCGCGCAGCAGCACAGGCTCAAGCCCGGTAAAGGTGGACTCGTCCACCTCGCGCGTTAAAGCGATGACGGAGCTGATCGACTCGGTGAGCGACTCGCGCGTGCGCGTCACCGCCTGCTTCATCCGGTCGAAGAAGCCGCGCTTCTGCTCGGCTGGTTCGGTGGCTACAGGCTGGACGGAGGCTTCTGAGGTCTCGGTTTTGTCGCGCTTGCCGAAGAGGGAAAAGGCCATACTATTCCCAGTTTAGCGGATGCGCGGCTGGTCGAGGCTACGCAGCAACGCTCGTGGAGCAGGCGGCCCGCACGCCACGGTCTCCGTCACCGGATTAGCCTGCGTAAGCCGCAGCAACCGTCTCCCCTTGTCCGGCAGCAGAAGCACCGAGATAATGAAGACGAAGAGAAAGAAGACCGCGATGATGACGACAATCAGAAAAAACGATGGGCCGGAGTTGCGCGTCTCCGGCGGCGTGGGCGAATGCGGTTCCGTCATATCTTAAGTGTAGGACTTAACCAGAGGCCCCGACGTCGTGACGAGTTCATCCATCGCTGAAACTATTGAAAACGAAGACGAGCGGTTCATGCAGCGTGCGCTCGCACTGGCACAGGAGACAGCCGCCCTTGCCAGCCCGAACCCGCAGGTAGGCTGTGTCCTTGTCCGTAACGGCAGTATTATCGCCGAAGGTGCGCACCGCTACGCTGCCTGTGACCACGCCGAGATCGTCGCGCTCAAACAAGCTGGCGAAGCCGTGCGCGGTGCGACTGCCTACGTCACGCTCGAACCCTGCGCCCATCATGGACGCACCGGCCCCTGCGCCGACGCACTCATCGCCAGAGGCATCCGCCGCGTGGTCGTCGCCACGGAAGACCCCAACCCGCTCGTCAGCGGCCAAGGCCTCGCAAAGCTCCGCGCCGCAGGCATCGAAGTCGCCACCGGCATCCTCGCGCAGCCCGCCCGCGAACTCAACGACGCCTTCGCCCATTTCATTCAGCACCGCACACCCTTCGTCACGCTCAAGGCCGCGCTCTCCGCCGACGGCTACCTCGCGCCCCCGCCCGTCGCGCGCGCCGCCGCAGAGCCCCACTGGATCACCGGCCCCGAGTCCCGCGCCGAGGTCCAGCGCCTCCGCCACGCCTCCGACGCTATCCTTACCGGCATCGGCACCATCCTTGCCGACGACCCCGCGCTCACCGACCGCATCGGCCTCCCGCGCCGCCGCCCGCTTGTCCGCGTCGTGCTCGACACGCAGCTTCGCACTCCGCCCGGCTCGCAACTCATCGCCACAGCCATGCACGATGTCCTCATCCTTACCTCATCCGCCGCGCGTCCTGAAGAAATTCGCAAACTCCGCGAGGCCGGAGCCGAGGTCGCAGTCATCTCCGCAGACACAGGCCACCTCAACCTGCAAGAAATCCTCCGGACGCTCGCCGCGCGCGACATCCTCAGCATCCTGCTCGAAGCGGGCACGCACCTGAACGCGGCCTTCCTCCGCGAAGACCTCGTTGGGAAAGTCATCCTCTTTCGATCCACAACCGAACTAGGCCCTGGCTCCGTCCCTTTCGCCGAAGAGATCACTCCGCAAAGCATCGAGCAGCGCCTCACCCGCACTACCCGCACCCAGTATGGGCAGGACACCTGTACTACTGGCTACCTGCACAGCCCGTGGCCGTGAGCAGTCTCACAGCACCGGCGAATCATTGTGCAACATCGCCCTGCGGATGATCTTGATCGGCGCAAAGCCCTGCCGCATGAAGTCGTCGTGGAACTGTTCGAGATTAAAGGCAGGGCCTTCTTTCTTCTCGAGATCCGTGCGCAACTTCATAATCTCCAACTTGCCGAGCGTGTAGTAAAGATACGTCGGGTCCGACGTGCCGCGCTTCGTCTCGACCACCGCCGCCGCGCGCGACTGATAACCCTGCTGGACGAAGAAGTCCTCCGCCTGCTCCAGCGTCCACTTGCCGCCGGGTTCGCCCTCGCCTGTATGCAGCTTGATGGCGTTGACGAAGCGTGCGTCGCGCAGCAACGCATCCTGCAACTGGCCAAGCCGGATGAGGCGCGATTCGCGCACCTGTTCAGCCGTAGCGTTGGGCGGCGGCGCATCGTAGCCCTCGTCCAGCATCATCTGCTCGCAGTAGTGCGCCCAGCCTTCGATGTTCGTGTTTGCACCGAGCAGCTTGCGAATCTTCGAGGGAAACTCCGGCATCCAGAGGAACTGCACATAGTGACCCGGGTACGCCTCGTGCACGCTGGTCGAGATGACGGTGCCCACATTGAACTCCGCCATGTGCTCGGCAATGTGCTGCGCGGTCCAGCCCTTCTCCGGCAGCGTTACGTTGAAGTACGCCTTGTTCGAGCCGGTCTCGAACGGGCCCGGAGGGTCCATCGACGCGAACGTCGTCGCGCGCATGAAGGGCGGCGTCTCTTCCAGCGTCGGCTCGACCTTCGACGGGATCGTGATGATGTGATGTGTGTCGATAAAGCTGATGAGCGAGTTGAAGGTGTCCTGAAACGCGCCAAGCAGCTTGTCCGGCGCGGGATGAATCGCCGCCAGCTCCGCCAGCACCTGCTGCGGCGTCTTCGTGGGATCAACCTCTTTCGCCACCCGCGCAAACTCGGCCTGGTTCTTGTGCAGATCGTCGAAGGCAATCTGCAGCAGTCGGTCGAGCGGAAGATCGACCATCTCGTCGTAACTGAGCTTCTTGCGGAACGTGTCCGCGCCCAGGCGGAAGTCGCCGTTCGAGCGCGCGAGCAGGTCAGTCTTCATCCACGCCTCGTAGGATTGAAGCGCGGCAATCACAGCGGCGTTTGCGGTAGCGAAGGCAGCCTTGTCGCCCGGATCAGTCGCGTCGGCGAAGGCTTCGGGAACATCGTGCTGGAAGAAGCTGATGTCGTCGCCAACCTGTTCGAGCGCAATCTCGGTGAAGATGCGCGGCGGATTCTTCAGGTTCCTACGCGCCTCTTCGAGCGCCTGCGGAATCTTCTTCTCGCGCTCGATGGCGGCGCGGAAGCGAATGTTCACCGGCGCGTAGGGCCGCTCCATGATGGTGAAGATCGAGTTCGTCACGCCGGTGGAGTAGCTGTCCGGGTTCTTCTCCCACGGGCGGATGACCTCAAGCGTGAGCAACTGCGATTTGATGTTGTTGAGCAGGATGTCACGATCGGCCGCCACGGGCGCATCGAGCGCGGTCGGGTCGATGGCCTCGACCTTCTTCTCGAAGTCGTGCAGCGCAGCAATCTCGCGCTGAATGCCGGCAGCGGAGTAATCCTCAAGCTGCG